>CBDUSG010000056.1:0-10254 GCA_965369575.1 uncultured bacterium
CGTCGTGTAGCCGAGCAGGCCCTCGGTCTTGTTGCCGGTCCCCAGCACGAGCGCCTCGCTCCGGGCCGATTTGTCATAGAGAATCACCATGCGCTGCCGGGCCATCACGTTCCCGCGACGATTATTGTCGGCCTCGGAATCGTTTCCGAAATACGCGTCCACCATCGGGGTGATATCGACGGTCTCGCAGTTTATGCCGGTCTTATCGACGACCTGCTGCGCGTGACGGGCGCTGTCGGGGCTGCTGGCCTTGTAGGGCATGATAATGCCCCAGACGCTTTCGCTCCCCAATGCGCGGGCCGCAAGGAAGGCCGAGGTCGAGGAGTCGACCCCGCCCGAGATTCCGACAACGACCCGCCGGAACCCTATCTTCGTCACCTCTTCCTTAATGAAGCGAGTGAGGATATCGGTGGCGAGTTCGCAATTTATTTCCAGATCATTTCCCATCGGACGCTCTCTCCCGCTTGATGATGCGCCGCAGTTCCCTTATCGTCAGCCCTATCCGCTCGTCTCTCCTTATCGGCGTGTACATTCGGGCGCGCCGGACCTTCTCGCTGTCGATGTCGACGACAAGCAGCTCCTCGTCCAGATAGCTCGCCTTGCCCGTCTGCGTGCAGTCCGGATCGATGACTTCCGAACCGCCCCAGAAGGTCAGGCCGTCCTCGCAGCCGACCCGGTTCGCGAAAATGACATAGCAGCAAAAAGAGCCCGCATAGGTGCGGTTGAGGTTTTCCCACGCGTCGTAGATGTTGAGGCGGCCGTCGGCGGTGATCCCGCGCGCGGGGCTGCTAGCGAGGTGAATCATGATGTCGGCGCCGTCGGCGCTGAGGATGCAGCCGGTCGAAAGATGCCAGGCGTCCTCGCAGATGAGCATGCCCACGCGGCCGAACCTGGTGTCGAATGCCGCCACGGAATCGCCGGAGCTGAAGTAGCGCAGCTCGTCGAACATGCCGTATGTCGGCAGGTAGACCTTTCTGTGCCTGTGGACTATTCGGCCCTCCTCGAGGTAAAGCGCCGAGTTGTAAAATTGATGGTCCGCGGTCTCCTCGACGTAGCCGACAACGAGCGAAATGTCGCGGCTGTGCTCGATCAGCCTGGCGATGACGCGGTGCTCGTCGTGCATCGCCACCACGGGGACCATGTCGCGCAGGTAATAGCCAGCCAGGCCGAGTTCGGGAAAGACCAGAAGCTGCGCGCCCTTTTCCTTTGCCTCTTCGATGGCGCGTTCGGCGATCCGCATGTTGGCGTCCACGTCGCCGAGCGTGGGCTTGATTTGAGCCGCTGCAACCCTGATCTTCATCGCGTCACCCTCAGTCACCCGCCATGCGCGCCGGTTGGAAACCCTAGTGCTCCCAACATGCTACGTCCTTTAGAAAATTAGCACAATCCACTCTGACTTGTCAACAGCCCCACCCGTCGCAGCGAGCCGTATATGGTCTGAACGACGGGGCAAATCGGGCGAGCGTGTTAAATTGACTCGCGACAGGAAGTCTGCTATAATTTATCAAGGGTATCACAAAGGAAAATGCTCATCATGCTCAAAAAGGTCCTGCTTCCGGCGCTTGCCGTCTTCTTCATCGTTGCGGTTTCGTCTCCCGCGCATGCCGATGTCATCAAGCTGAAGAGCGGGCAGTCTCACGAGGGCGAAATAACCGCTGAAGAAGAGGGCCGGGTTCAGATCAAGCTTGCTACCAGCGGAGTCAGGCTGTGGTTCTCGCGCGACCAGATTTCCTCGCTCGAAAAGACGGAATCCGACAAAGACTCGGAGGAGGACGCCGAATCCGACGAGGAGGGCTCCCCCATCGCGGCTGATGACGACGCCTCGCGCGCCAGAGAAATGCTGGAGAAGATGAGGGCGGAGGCCAAGGAGCCGCAGTACAAGAGTAAGAGAAACCAAAAATCCTCCAAAAAGGGCGCTCCGGCATCGGCACCCAAGCCCCAGGCGACGGCCTCCCTCGGCCAGAGCGATGTCGAAGCGCTGGTCCAACAGATGAGAAGCGGCAAGACCATTTACGTCAAGCTCAACGCCTGCAAGAAACTTGGAGACGGCGGAGCCACCGATGCCATTCCCGACCTGATTCGCGCTCTGGAAGACGGTGATCATCTCCTCCGCAAGGCGGCCAACGAATCCCTCATCAAGATCACGGGACAGGATTTCGGTTACAATCATATTGCTTCAGGCAGTGCGCGGCTGTGGGCGATCGAAAAATGGGACGACTGGTACGACGAAATCAAGAAGAAAGAGGCAAGGGAACAATTGAAATCTTCTTTATTCTAGCGACCCATTCCGTGGGCAGCCTTCTTGCGACCGCCCACCTAAGATTACAAGGCATGCTCCTTTACGTTGCAGCGACCGCCTCCATCCGCTTTCCGGTCCTTCCACTCCGCATGATAGTTTTGCTGTGCCTTTGCTTCCTGAGGGCCTTGTCCACGACTCCCGCCTCGGCGCAGGATGAGCGTACCGTATTGGTCGAAGAAGTTCCGACGTGGAGCGTTGGCGACACGTGGGAATTCCGGATCGAGAAAGACCTCGACCGGACCGTGACGCAGGGCGTCGGCCTGCTCGCGATTTCGATGCGCCTGACCAAACTGGTCAGCTCCATGACCTATGTCGTCGACAGGATCACCGACGCCGAGGGCGAGCGCTGCTATTTGCTCAGGGTCTCCGGCGCGCAGAGCATAGAAGGGACGTATAGCGCCGCGATGCTTCAGGGTGAGACGATGCGAGGCTCGCTCGTTCAGGAGTCAACGATCGAGGGCGTCGAATGCCGGCGCACGAGCGATCTCGCTTTCGTGAGGGCCGAGCTGCAATCGAGCGGCACAGTCAGCCTCGCCGGCAGCCTCGGCGGACTTCCCGCGCCGTTTCAATCGCACTCGATAACGATCTCCAACCCGCCGGCCGAAGTGCTTCGGTTTCCGCTGATCGAGGGCGACAAATGGCGCGTTGCCGCTACCTTGAGCACGACGGCCTCGGGCTCGACGAGCGATTCCATCGTCACTACATTCAATTACGGATGCGAGGTCCTCGGCCTTCAGACCATCACGCTGGAAAACGGCGACGTCTACGAGAGTGTCGCCATAGCGCAACGGGGAACTCAGACGACTCAATCTCAGGGTTCCGGCATCAACATCGATGATGTCAATGGGACGCTGTTCTTCGCGCCTTTGATCGGCAGCAGGGTAAGAGACGAGGCCGAGAGCGAAGAGCTTGTGCGATACACCGCCGGCGAAAAGAATAACGACGAAGAACAGCGGGAATCCATCGAGCGGGATGAGCCCGGCGGCTGAGCCGCGGGTCATACGTTGAACCTGAATTTTATGAGGTCGCCGTCACAGACCTCATAGTCCTTCCCCTCGAGCCGCAGGTGTCCCCCCTCGCGCGCCGCCCGCATCGAGCCGATCCTGTCGAACTCGGCAAAATTGATCACCTCGGCGCGGATGAATCCGCGTTCCATGTCCGAATGCACCTTGCCGGCGGCCCTGACGGCGGGCGTCCCCTGCGGGATGGGCCACGCGCGGATCTCGGTGTCGGCAATCGTGAAGAAGGAGAGCAGCCGCAGCATCTCGTAGACTTTCCCGATAAACCTTTCCCTGCCCGAGTCCTGCAGCCCCATCTCGGTCAGGAATTCCGCCTGTTCCTCCGGCTCGAGTTCCGCTATCTCAAGCTCGATTTCAGCGCAGTAGGACATCAGCGCATGACCGTTTTGATCGGCATACGCCGCGATCTCGCTGTCGGGCGACGCTCCGATATCGTTCTCACCAACGTTCAAGACCTGCAGCAGGGGCAGCCGGCTCAGGAAGCTGTATCCCGAAATCAGCTTTTTCTCGGTCTCGTTCAACTCGAAAAGGCGCAACGGCCGTTCAGAGTCCAGCCACTCCTTGATTCCGACGAGTACATCCTTTTCCATGCCTTTTGTGTGCTCTTTTTCCATTCTTTCGAGCCGCTTTTCGGCCTGCATCAGATCGGCGATGCAGAGTTCGGCCTCGATATTCTTGATGTCCCTGAGCGGATTGTTTGAACCGAGAGGATGCGCAACCGAGGGATTCTCGAATGCGGCGACAACTGCGACCAGCGCGTCCGCGCTTCTGATTTCCGCAATCACCGATGACGTGAGTCCCGCGCCTGGTGTGTCACCCGTCGAGCCTGCGATATCCACGAAATCCACGTCGGCGCGCACAAGCTTTGGCGGTTTGAAAATTTCGGCGAGCCGGTCGAGGCGCGCATCGGGAACTTTTACGTTTCCGATCTGGATCTCATGCCCGCGGCCCGCCCCGGCGGAATGGGCTCCTGCGAGGCTTTTGAACAATGTGGTCTTGCCGGATTGGGGAAGACCGATAAGCGCGACTTTCATTCTGCACCTGCCCCGGACAGGGCGCAAAGGCCCTGCTATGCGATGTCGAGCCTGGCCTCCATCGGCGTGCATCCGGGAATGTTCATTCCCGCAAGCTCTTTGAGCAGTTCGGGAACCCTGCCGCCGGCGTCGCGGAGCGCCGACTCCCCCATCTTCTTGGCGATCTCGGGCCTGTCTTGGGCAACGTTATTCTCCAATCCCGGGTCGTCCGCGAGGTGATAGAGCCGGGCCGCCTCGCCCCACAGGTAGGCGTTGTACCAGTATTCCTCATCGCGAACCATGACGAACGGCCCGTAGCCGACGCTGACATGATCGCGCAGCCGGGGCCCGCCTGTGATGAGCGGCATCAGGTCTTTTCCGTCCATGTTTTCCGAGCCGGACACACCGAGGAGGTTGAGAATCGTGGGCGCGATGTCGTGGTTGTACACAAAGCCGTCGCAGGTCTCGCCCGCGCCGGTTCCATCGGGGAAGCGCATGAGAAGCACAAGATCGGCCACCTCGCGGCTCAGCGGGTGTCCCTGCTTCGAGATAAGGTTGTGCTCGCCGATGCAGTGCCCGTGGTCGCTGACGACCGCGATAAAGGTGCTGTCCATCAGCCCCTCGGCGCGGACCGAGTCGAGGAGTTTGCCCAGCCAACGGTCGACCATCGTGACCTCGCCCGCGTAGTTGGCGCGCAGGCGGCGCAGTTCGTCATCGGTCAGTTGGTCGGCGGGACCATAGAGCGAACTGACGACTTCGCGCTCGGGATCTTCGCCGTCGTCGTAGAGGCGTCGATATTCCTCCGGCGGGTCCCACGGCTCGTGCGGGTCGAAGCTCTCGATAGTCAGGAAAAAAGATTCGGCGTCCTTGTTTTCTATTATCCATTCGGAGGCCGCCCGGAAAACGCGGGGCGCGAAATAGTCCTCCTCGCTCTTTCGGTCGCGCACGTTCTTGAGGTATTGCTTCATGACCATATCGAGCTGGAACGGGTTGCGAAGGTTCTTCGGCATGTGTCTTTTAAGCTCTTCCCCCGAAACCTCGGGGCCAAGCTTATATGGGTCGTTCTCCTGTCCTCGAATCCATTGCCATTGCGAAAAACCGCGATGGAAATTCATCGACGGTTTGAATTGGTGAAAGCAGTCGCTGATAAGCGCAGTGCGGTAATATCGCATCTGGAGCAGTTCGGCCAGCGAGTCGCGGTCCTCTCGCATCGGCCCCCACCCGGGCGACACGCTGACGAAGTCACCCTTATGGGCGACGTGTCCCTCGAATGGAAACACGCGGCAGCCCGTGTACAGCGACCGGCGAAACGGGAGCGTCGGGAGCGACTCGGGGTAGGCCCTCGTGAACTTGACGCTCTCGCGCGCAAGATTGTCGAGCACGGGCGTTTTTATCCAGTCGTTTCCGTAGCAGCCGACGTGATCTTTTCTGAGCGAGTCGATTACGATAAGGATGGCGTTCATGTTCCTGCCACGTGTATCAGGTTTTCGGAGAAGGATTCGATGAATTGCTCGACCGTGGGCCTTGCAGCCTCAGATTCTGTTGCCCGGCTCAGGATAGCCTCCTTGAATAATCCTGCCCCGCCGTCATTCTGACGAGCGAAGTTACGAAGAATTTTCGGCGGCTGACGAGAGACCCTTCGCTCGAGCCTGCGCCTGTTCACTCAGGATGACAACCGGTTGCGTTCTGTGCGGTCGGCGGACATGACGTCTCCGCTCTGCCGCCGATATCGGAAGGCGGCCCGTGAGTCAATCCCAACCCATGACTTTCTTTTTTGCCTCAATGAGCTGTTTGTGGGTGAGGTTCAGCAGCTTCGCCAGTCGATGTATCAGATGGTCTTCCATCGCGTCGAGCCGGTCGTCGACATAGATGACCCTCCAGAGCGTCTCGATCACGCGCTCTTTTTCCTCTTTCGAGTAGTTGTTGTCGATGATGTTCGTGAAACGCCAAAGGTCGACGCTCTGCTTGCGCTCCTCGTGCGCGAGTTCGAGCAGCTCGGCCGCGTATTCGTCTGACAGATCGAAGTCCTCTTTCAACAACTCGATGATTCGCTCCTGCTCGGCCTCGCTGAAATGGTCGTCGGAATGGGCGACCTCGAGCAGGAGCACGCACGTGGCAAGCTGTATGCGCGCGTCTATATCCTGCTGGCTCTCGACCTGCTGATGTTGCTCGATTTCTGAAAAGAATTTCTTCAACCTTCTGATAACCATCGATTTTCCTCGATTTGGGGGAAAATAATTAGATCGAGACGCCCGGCCGGCGGCGAGTCGCCTTGTGGGGGGCAAGTTGCCCCCCACACCCCTCCATGAGATACTTCGTATCTCTATTCCTGACGAAAGGCGACAAACCTATTGCTCCGGCGTTACATATGGGGCACGGCGTACAGGACTCTGAGACCGACAATATACGGTTGACACGACACTATGATAACACACTGTAGGCGCGAAGCAAAGCGGCCGGGACAGGCCGATACGAGAAAGTCGCCGCCCGACAGAATTTGCCTCCCTGAGGGATTTATTTTCCTCTTTCACCCGATGGACCCGAACCGGCCCATGGAGCGCCTGCTTAGATCTTACCTGTTGCCTTACAACCACTTACATCGCCGTTCCTCACAATGGCATCAGCCTTGCATTACTGAATCGCCGGCTTTAATCCATCATTGATCGCAGCCCGCAAATGGAGGAGCAACCATGTACGTGCAGTATTGTCAGTGCCTGAGGCTGGATAATTTCGAGAACGTGAAGAAGATCGTGATCCCGAACGGTCCATTCAAGGAAACGGTCCTGTACTGCTGCGAAGATTGCTACCAAAACTACTTCGCCAGGATCGGTGTCTCGGCAGCGATGACGTCGCGGAACGGGCGAAACGGGCCGCGACTGGCCAGCGCCTAGCGGCGCAACTGCGTCTCTCCCGCAGGAACAACAGGATCACGTATTCTGAGATTCCCCGCCGTTCCGCGCTCGGACTCACCACCTGTGAAAGCAAGCATAGTCTCTAATGACGCCGCCGGCCCTGAAAAATCCTCTCAGCACCCCATCAGACGGCCGATGATCTCCTTCATGATCTCCGATGTGCCGCCGCCTATGGTCGACAGCCTCATATCCCGCCAGGCTCGCGAGACGAGGTATTCATTCATGTAGCCGTATCCGCCGTGTATCTGCAGGCAGCGGTCGACCACCTTGAAAGCGGTCTCGCAGCAGAACAGTTTCGCCATCGAAACCTCCTTGACGCAGTCCATCTTGTTCTCGACAAGGTAGGCCGCATGATAAGCCAGCCGACGCGCCGCCTCAAGCTCGGTCGCCATGTCGGCGAACTTGTGGCGAGTCACCTGGAACTTCGCAATCGGGCGGTTGAACTGCCTCCTATCCTGCGCGTACTGCAGGGTGACGTCGAGCACGTGTTGAGCGCCCGCCACAGAAGCGACGGCCCCGATCAGGCGTTCGCCCTGGAAATTGATCATCGCGGTGTAAAAGCCCTGCCCCTCTTCGCCAAGCATATTCGACGCCGGCAGCCGGTAGTCCTCGAAGATCAGCTCGGCCGTGTCCGATACGCGGTTGCCGACCTTGTCCAGCTTTCTGCCGACCGAAAAGCCGGGCAGGTCCGTCGGCGCCACGAACAGGCTGATGCCGCCGTGGCCGGCTCCGGGGTCCGTCTTCGCGGCCAATGTCACGAAGTCGGCGCGCGTGCCGTTGGTAATGAACATCTTCGTCCCGTTGATGACGTAATCGTCGCCGTCGCGCACGGCCGTCGTGCTCATGCCTGCGACGTCGGAGCCGGCGCCCGGCTCGGTGATGCCGAGCGCGGCGATCATCTCGCCGCGAATGGCCGGTGCAAGGTACTTGCGCTTGATCTCGTCCGAACCGATAAGGTGCAGCGGGCCGGTACCCATGTCGGTCTGCACGAGCACCGCCATTGCGAGCCCCGCAAGGCCGCACTTGGACAGCTCCTCGGCGAAGACGACTGTGTAAAAATAGCCGAGGCCCGAGCCGCCGTATTCCTCGGGATAACGGATTCCCAAAAAGCCGAGCTCGCCCATCCGCTCGAAAACCTCGCGCGGAAACTCCTCGGCCTTGTTCCATTCTTCAGCGTGCGGGAGCAGTTCCTTCTGGACATAGTCGCGCACGGTCTTGCGAAACATCTCGTGTTCTTCGGTGAAAAACGGATTCGTTGCGCTCATCTGCGGGGTCTCCTCGTGGGTTTCCTCTAAAAAAGCCGCCATTATGCGCCTGCAATATTATACCTGTCCGAGTGCAATTACAATAGATTATTCCGGCGTCCCTTGAATAAATCGTCTGCTCCACTGTAGAATATGCGCTGTCCAAGGAGGAAGACTATGGGAACGCTTCGTGTGGGTATGATAGGCGCCGGCTTCATCGGCGTCATGCACGCCAATGCAATCGAGACGATAATCTCCGAGAAGCTCGTGTCCGCGGAGTTCGTCGCGGTCTGCGATACCAACGCCGAGCGGGCCGCCGGCATCGCGTCCGCGTTCGGGGCCGCCGAACACTGCGACGACGCTCTCGGTCTCATCGACTCAGGCAAGATAGACACCGTGTTCATCTGCACGCCGACGAACACGCATCCTCGCCTCGTCGAGGCCGCCGCCAAGAACGGGCTGAACATCCTGTGCGAGAAGCCGCTCGCGCGCTCGCTCGCAGAGGCGAGCGAGATGCATTCGGCCGTCGCCGGGGCCGGTGTCAGGAACCAGGTGGGCCTCGTGCTTCGCTACTCGCCGGTTTATCACACCGTCAGAAGGCTGATTTCCGATCCCGAACTCGGGCGCCCGATGTCGGTCATTTTCCGCGACGACCAGTACTTCCCGATAACGGGCATATACGGCAGCACCTGGCGCGGCGACGTCGAGGTCGCGGGCGGCGGAACGCTCATCGAACACAGCATCCACGACGTCGACGTCATGCGATGGCTGTTCGGCGAGATCGCGAGCGTGCGCGGCGTGGTGAAGAATTTCGCCGGACACGACGGCGTCGAGGACTGTGCGGCCGCGCAGATTCAATTCGAGAGCGGCTGCGTCGGCCAACTGACCTCGATCTGGCACAATGTCCTCGGCCGTGAGTCCGGCCGTTACATGGAAATCTTTTTCGAGAACGGATTCATCTCGACGGCTCACGATTTCATCGGCCCGGTCAGCCATCAGCGGGCGAAGGGAGAACTCGAGGCCATCTCTTCTCATGATGTTCTTGGCGAATACCTGGCGTCGGCCGGACTGACAGAACCCAAATACAACTCGCTCCACTCGATGCAGGCGCTGCAGAACTATCATTTCCTGCGGGCGCTCGAGACGGGCGTCGAGCCGCAGCCGGGTTTTGACGTCGCCGTCAAAGCGCACGAGATCGTCGAGGCCGTATACGAGGCGGCCCGGACGAATTCCGAAATACAATTGCCGCTGCCATAGAAACCGGCGTGACCGCCCGAAGACAGACTGGAGGCGCAAGCATGAAGACCGGAGTCGCATACAGCGACGTGCGGAACCTGAACCACGTGCGCGAGGATTTACGCGACATGGTGGCGCATCACTGCAATTTCGTGGTGCACACTTTTTCCGAGACCGACCTGTCATATTACACGCGCGTGATGAAGGACATTGTGCAGGCATCGAAGGACCTGGGCCTCGAGGTGTACATCGACCCGTGGGGCGTCGGCGGCATATTTGGCGGCGAGGCGCTCTCGCGCTTCATCGGAGAAAACCTCGATGACCGTCAAATAATGAACGACGGCAAATCGGCGCCGGCCGCGTGCATGAACAGCTCGAATTTTCGGGCGTTCATGAAGCTGTGGGTCGAGACCGCCGCCGACCTCGGCTCGGACATCGTCTTCTGGGACGAGCCCCATTTCTATTCGGCCGACTGGTTCGTCGAGGGCGCCAAGCTGGACAAATGGGCCTGCCGCTGCGCCTCGTGCGGCA
>CBDUSG010000057.1:0-10171 GCA_965369575.1 uncultured bacterium
CGCAGGTCGTGCAGCGATCGACGCCGAAGCCTTCGTCCATCTCCATGCCGAAGCGACCGCAATGCTTGCAACCGCGGGAGAAGTCCTTGATTTCGATCTTTAGGCCGGCGATGCTGTAGCTCTCGCTTTTTTCTTCTTCGGTCATTTTTGGAAAACCACCTCTCTTGCTATGCCGCTGCCGACAAATGCCCCGGGTCTACAGCGGCAGGCCTGCGTCGACTTCGAGAACCTGGCCGTTGACACCGTCGGCCTGGGGTATTGCCAGCGTGAATATGGCGCCTGCGGCTTCCTCGGGAGTGAGGATGCGGCCGCCGCGCATCACGACAAACTGCTCGGCCATCGAGCGCATCTGCTCGGGAAGGCCGATGTTGGCGCCGAGGATTTCTTCGCCCTCGGTTGCCTGAGTCAGACGCGTCTCAACGAATCCATACGCTATGCAATTCGAGTTCACCTTTATGCGCATCCACTCTTTGGACAGCACTCTCATAAGACCGACGGCCCCGCTCTTGGCCGCGCCGTAGTTGCTCTGGCCGGCGTTGCCGCGGGTTCCGGCTTCGGATGCGATGAAGATGATGCGGCGGTACTGCCCGTCCTGGCTGAACTGTTTGAGATGCGGATAGGCCAGCTTGGCGAGCATCCACGGGGCTTCCATGTGGATCTTCACCATCAGCCTGAAGTCCTCGAGGTCCATCTTCTGAATCACCTTGTCGTTGCAGAAGCCGGCCGAGGGAACGAGAATGTCGAGCCCCTTGTAGTTGTCGAGGGCGGCCTGTATCAATGCCTCGTTGGTGGATTGCTCCATGACGTTGCCGGCCACGGCGACCGCTTTTCCACCCGCGCCCGTTATCTCTTTTACGACCTCTTCGGCCGGCGCCTTGTCAAGGTCCGACACGACGACGCTCGCGCCCTGTGCGGCGAACAGCTTGGCTGCAGCCGCGCCGATACCACGACCCGCTCCGGTGATTACCGCTACTTTTCCATCAAGCAAACCCATCTTGACAGCCTCCTTTTTATCAGTGCCGGGAAAGTGAGAAAAGCGTTCGCCGCGAAGTTTTTTTTAAAAAACGGGATGCCTCGCGCGCTGCGTTCCGCTTTTCGAAGTTTGGTTATTCTAGCATATTTTGGGGAAATTGCAAAGCCTTTTTCGGCGCGTCGGGACAGGAGGCCGGAAAAACCAGCGTAGACGTTTTTTTGTGGCTGATCGGAGGCGCGGCGAGGGTGCATTCGCTCAGAGGCCGAAGTGCTTTTCGAAATATTCTTTCTTGTCGAGAAGGTGCATGTCGATCCGCAGAAAATCCTCGACCTCTTCGGCCGTGATGGGGGGAGCCACCGGGTTCCTCACTGACGGCGAGACTTTGAGCGTGGGCTCGGACTCGGCGCCGTCGTGATCCTTGCTTCTGCTGATATGCTCTTCGACGCCCTGAATAATATGCTCGATCCCCTTCTCATCGACGGGACCGGCCTGGGAGCCGATGTAGTCCATGATAACGCGCGCCAGCGACTGTATTTTATCGCCGGAATAGCCGATCCCGCGAAGCTGCTTTTTCAGGCCGATCACCTTGCCGTTGTAAAGGGCCACCGGCTCGGCGCAGATGGGGCATGGACCCATCAGGATCGTCTGTGGCGGCGGAGGCGCTATGTATCCGCTTGATTTACAGTATGGACACGTTACACGAAGCATGGGAATCTTCGAACTGCCCCCTTCCGGTATGATTCCATTTATATAACCGCTATATAACGGAGAAAATCTCACACATATTATAACACACTGGCCCGCCTACTTCAAACGGGCCTGAAAAGGCGTGGGGCATTGCCGGATGGGGGGTAGGGTGAGTCCGGCAATGCCCTCGTGTCTTGGTTCGTGGTTGCTCAAGCCGGCAAGGCCCGAGCATCCTGCCACCAAGCGCTTCGGTCCAAATCCCGGCCGAATACGGCCGGGGGCGGCAGGGTCGATGTTACCTTTCCTCATCAGGTTGTTCAGTTAATGACGCGATGCTGCTGCCCATTGTGGGCTCTATTTGAAATCTCACCGCACGGCCGCGCCTCGGGCCGGCAGCGAAATGCTCGCACGCGTAAAGAATCGGACATCCCTATCTCCGGGCCATCTCCCCGCTTTACCCCGATTCGGCGTAGTTGACTACGGACTCGCCATCCTTCATCCGCCCGGGGAAAACGATTTCCTTTTTCAGGTTGTCGATGAGCTTGTCCAGTTCCTTCAGCTGATCCGTATCGAGATTGATCGGACCCGCAGAACCGGCGTCCGTCATCTTCATTTTATCCATCGTTCCGTCTCCGTTTACCGTTGTTCGCTTACGATTGTCTGCCTTAGCGAGGCGGCGAAAAACCGACCAGTTGGTATGTAATAGACCAAAAAAATCTCGCTAGTTGGCTCCCTCGAGCAGCAACGACCGCAGGCTCATCAGCAACTTCGACAGATCGATATGTTCAGGATCCAGGTGCGCCATCATCGTAATGCCTTGCAGACTGCCGATTATCAGCAGCGCAAGCGAGTCCGAATTTATGTCCTTTTTGAACAGGTTTTCATCCTTTCCCTGTTCCAGTATATCGACGATACTGCCTTTCCAGTCGGCGTATATTTTTCGCAGGCGCTCCGAAAAACGCTCATCTACTTCCATCATCTCGGCCGTCAGGACGGCCAAAAGAGCGCATCCATGAAAAAATTTGCTTTCATGAGTCCAGACCATTATTTCAAACATTCGCTCGATTTTTTTCAGTGCGCCCTGTTCCTCCTCGACCTGATCCAGAACGTTGTGCACCCAGAAATCCCTCAAATGGTCGATGACGGCGTCGCCGAGTTCCTCCTTGCTCTTGAAATGGAAATAGAAGCCGCCCTTCGTGAGTTCGGCTTCCTCGAGTATCTGAGAGAGCGACGTGTTATGGAATCCGTTTTTTCGGAACAGCTCCGCCGCGATCTTGACTATCCTTTCGCGTGTAAGCTTTCCTTTTTCGAGTGTAGTCGTCATCGGCTTGCCTTTCAGGAAACCGACTGGTCGGTTTCTTACTATAAGTGTACCATATGAATTCCCGGCTGTCAAGAGCAAATCACGGGAAATCGCAAGAAATTTTGCCGAATATCCGGCAAAAGAAAATGCCGTATCGGCGGCGCGGAATCGCAAATGGGAGTAAAGGTCTTAAGCTATTGATATTCGGGATGTTACGCTCTAATGGGCCGAGGAGGCGCCCGAGCGGCTGCGAGTGATCAAAGGACCGCCGTGAATAGCGCTCCGGCCGAATGAGTCCGGCCCTGCGACTCCTCGGAAAGGACACTGATTGCCCCGGAGCTTTGAATTGTCAGGAAAACGGCGTGCCGCCGGCGGGCTTGCCAACGGCCGAGCGCAGTGTTAAAATTTCCACGCAGGCCAGCAAGGTCTTAAAAACCCTCTTTTTATTCGGAGGAATTCCAGGGAAGCCATTTTGACTCAAAGCCACGATAGCGCCTGTGATCGGCCTCAATTTCGGGCCGTATGCCGCGATTGCGGGGAATTGCGCGACGAATCGTTCGATCACGAGCCCTGCGAGTGCGGCGGCGTTTTTCATGTCGACTCGGCCCGATGCATGGAGTGCGCGGGGCGGCATCCGTTCGAGATGGTCGGCAAGCGATGCCAATGCGGGGGCGAGATTGTGCCCAAGATGGCAAGCTGCCCGTCGTGCAAGAACAATGCCCCGCTGGATCGGCTCGGCGAATATTGTCCCGGATGTAACGTTCAGCTGAAAATGGAGGGGTGAGTGAACCGGAAGACAGAGAATCCAGACATTTTCTCCGGCGATCCCCTGGCCGGCCTCCGTGAAGACTCGCTCGCCATGGTGAGCAAATGCATCGAGTGCGGCTCGTGTTATATCGACTGCGCGTTTGGCAACTATGGTGACGACCCCGAGCAGTGCCGCGATTGGATTCGGGAGTCCAACGATTTTATCCTCGGAAATGTCAAGAGCATCAGTCCGGCGCTCGTCGATGCGAATCTGCGATGCGCCGAGTGCAACCGGTGCTACATCAGCTGCCCCGAAGCGATCTATAGGCGCCACGGCAACATGCTGATGAAGCACATGACCGGCAATCCGCTCCGCCACCGCATCAACATCCATCCATATTCCAACTGGCGCGTCAAGCAGCCGGCGATAGAGAGGTTCGTGCTGCCGAAATGGAAGAAGAAAGAAAGGGACTGGTACGAACGCCTCAATGATATCAAGCCTGCCGAGGTTCTGCTCTATCATGGCTGCTACGTTTACCTTCAGGCGTCGCAGTGCATGAGGCTCGAGCGCATGCTCGAGGCTGCCGGAGTGAGCTTCACGGTAGTTGGGAATCTCGAGTATTGCTGCGGCACGTTCGGCTTTTACCGCGGTCATAACGATATGGACACGATTAATCCGCGCCTCCTGGAAATGGTGCGCAAGGTACGCCCCGAGCGCATCATCACCAACTGCGGACATTGCTTCAACGCGATGAGCGACCTGGCGATGTTGATCGACGAGGATTCCCGCCCAGACGTGAGGCATCCGGCCGAGGAGCTGCTCGACCTCAACATCGCGGGCCGGATCGAGTTCGCTCACATGGGTCGTACTTATACGATCCACGACTCGTGCAATTTCCGCACGCTGCACGATTCCCATGGCCCGCTCCGCAGTTTCCTTCGCCGGATCGGAGGAATACACGAGATGCTGTCGCACGGCAGGAACGGCCATTGTTGCGGCGACGTATCCCGCTATTTCGATCCCGACCACATGGACCGGGACAACCGCAAAGTAAAGGTTCGGGAATTCATCGCGTCCGGCGCCGACAACATGGTCATGGTATGCGCCGGTTGCTATGAGCACTTCCACAACCGGCCACTGCTCAAGGCCGTCGATCTCATCGACGTGGCTTACGAGGCGTTTGCGGTAGCGCGGGCCGAGGACGAGGCAGAGGCGCGTGCGCTGCAGCTTCGCTGGGAGAATATGGCTCCAGTGATGGACGAGGAATGATCACATGTTCCAGATCCAATGGCATGAAAGGCTTTGCATCAACTGTTTAAAATGCGTCGAGGTGTGCCCGCGCGAAAACCTGACCGCATATCGGGGCATGCCCGCCCAGGCGAGGACGAACACGTGTACGGGCTGCAACTATTGCACCATGCGATGCCCGTCCGGCTCGATTTACCATGTGACGCTGAACAGGGACTACTGGGGCTCATGGAATCCCGAGTTGCGCGACGACGCGTTTCGGATCGGGCGCACGGGCAAATACATTGTCCAGGGCAAAGGTACCGACCGCAAGCTCTTAAACTGGGATGATCTGATATTTCTGCCGAGCCAGCTTGCCCGGGCCCCGTTGCTCGATAACGAGCCTGTGGACGTGGGAATCGTCGTCGGCCCGCGCTCGGGGCGTCCGATAAGGCTGGACACGCCGATCCTGGTCGGCGCCATGAGTTTCGGCGCACTTTCCATCGAGGCCAAGGTTGCGCTCGCGCGCGGCGCGGCCGCGGTAGGCTCGATGTCGAACACGGGCGAAGGCGGGATGCATGAGCGGGAGCGCGAGGCCGCCCGCTACCTGACGCTGCAGTACAGCACGGGCAGGTTCGGTGTGGATCAGGACGATCTGAAGCATGCCGACATGATAGAGATAAAGATAGGGCAGGGGGCAAAACCGGGCCTCGGCGGGCATCTGATGGCCGACAAAATTACGCCCGAGATCGCCCGCGTGCGCAATATGATAGAGGCGGGAGCCCGCTTCAGGCCCGGCCAGAACGCCATCAGCCCCGCGCGCCATCTCGATATTCACAACACGGACGACCTGCGAGAAAGGGTTAAGCAACTGCGTGAGATAACCGCCGGGGCGCCCATTGCGATCAAGATCGCCGGCGGCCACGTCGAGGCGGACCTCGACGTCGTCATCGCGGTCGATCCCGATGTCATCGTTGTCGACGGCGGCGAGGGCGGTACCGGAGCCGCGCCGGCGATCGCAAAAAATCACGCGGGCCTGCCGCTGATCTACTTGCTTCCAAGGGCAATCGCTCATCTGCAAAAAAAGGGCGTCCTCGACAGGTACACACTGATAGCGGCGGGCGGACTGAAGGGCCCGGCCGACTTCGCCAAAGCGCTCGCGCTGGGCGCCGACGCCGTATACACCGCCGGCTATGCCAAGTTCGGACTCGGCTGTGTCTATTGCCGCTCGTGCGAAAGCGGCAAATGCCCGACCGGTATCACGACCCAGGACCCCGCGCTCAGGCGCAGGCTCGATGTGGAAGCGCGTTCGAAGCAGGTCGAAAACATCCTTCGCGTTGCGACTAACGAGGTCTCACGAATGTGCCGGCTGTGTGGCCGCGACAGTGTATCTTCGCTCGGGCCGGAAAGCATGAGATCGCTTTCCCGTGAAGTTTCCGAGTGCGTCGGCGTGCCCATGGGTTACGAAGTAGGGGGAGATGCCATAGCCGGACGGAGCGGCAGGCAGGAGACGAAAACGTGGAAGAAATAAAGGTTAATCCTCTGGTCGATTCGATCGTTATGCCTGAAAACCTCAAGGTCGGCCTGATGATTGCCGAATATCGCAAGATGTGCGAAAAGACGGAGTGCTCCTTCGAGTATTATTCGTTTGCCTTCGGCCAGTCCCCGTTTCACGTTCCGCCTCCCCTCGAAGAGGCCTTGCGCGCCAACGCGTCGAAAGGGCATTATTCGGCCGCCGAGGGAATACCCGAGCTTCGCGAGGCGATGGCCGGTTTCAACAAGAGGCATTTCGGGCTCGATGTCGACCCGTCGAGAATAGTGGTTGGCTCAGGGACCAAGGACCTGATCTTCTCGCTGTTCACCATCATCTCGGGCGACGTCATTATCCCCTCGCCATCGTGGATCGGCTACTTCCCGCAGCTTAAGCTGCTGGGCCGGCGGTATCACACACTTTATATGCGCCCCGAAAACGATTACAAGATCGATCCGGACGAGCTGGACGAATATCTCGCCAAACTTTTCAACGAGAAACGCCAGCACCTGCTCGTCGTCAACAATCCCCACAATCCAACCGGAAACGTCTATTCCGGAGAGGAACTGGCTCGAATCGCCGATGTCTGCCGCCGACACAATGTGCTCGTTCTCGCAGACGAAATTTACGCGCTGTCGACTTACGACTTCGAGTCGTTCACGAGCATGGGGCTGATATATCCCGAGGGAACGTTCATCACTAATGGACTGTCGAAAGACCGCTCGGCCGGAGGGTACCGCCTCGGCTCGTGCATCCTGCCCGCGACCGATTCAAAGGACCTGATCGACGATTTCACGAAAGTCGCCGCGACCGTCTATACCAATGTATCGACACCCACGCAGTATGCGGCTGTCGCGGTCTACGAGCCCAACAGCGAAATAGAGGAGTATTTCGAGATCACCCGCGAAATACACAGGATAATCGGACGATTCACGAGCGACGGATTCAACAGGATTGACGGCGTGAGAGCGACCATGCCCAAGGGCTCATTCTACTTTTTTGCCGATTTCAACGCCCTCTCCGAGGACCTGAAGAGGAAGGGGGTCGTGACTTCGAACGAATTGGGTCACTCCATGCTCGATCATCCCCACCACATCGCCACGGTGACCGGCGACGCCGTCATGCTGAGGCCCGACGATTTCGGCGCGCGCATCGCCTTCGTCGATTACGACGGGAAGGCCGCCTTCGAAAGGTATAAGGCCGGCCCGCCAAGGACCGAGTCGGAAGAGGTCGAGTTCGTGCATCAGGCCGCGCCGATGGTCGTCAAGGGCGTCGAACAGATGCGAGCCTACGTCGAGGATATACGATCCTGATCGACCTGCCGACACATTTTCGGGCCCATCGAACATCCTCCAGCCAGGCATTCGAGAAGCGGTGGATCGCCGCGCCACCGTCATCGTAAGTGAGCGAAGTATCGTACATCCGCGTGACCGTCGCAACTTGTACTATCCTCCGCTTTGAAAATGTTACAGCTCCGCGGCATTTTTCCCTTGACAATGCTTGAAGCCCCCGTGTAATAATACTGTTCAAACGAGTCCGGATGCAGTTACGTCCACTAATCGCAATCTTTGGGAGATCGGTATATGAGAGCGACTACAAAGCATGCCGTCGCGGCAATTCTCGCATGCGCGCTTTTTCTGACCAGCAGCGCGGCCCTTGCGCAGAGCGTGTTTCCGAAAGATTCGCTGGTGAGGCAGAGGTGTTCGGCCTGCCACAAGCCCGATGAAAAGGATAGGCTCGAGGTCATCGAAGAGACCAGGAAAACGCCGGAGGAGTGGAAGGTCGTGGTTGACAGGATGATCCGCATCAACGGCGCTCCGCTGGAGGACGCCGGGTTCGACGCCGTCATCAAGGAGCTCAGCCGATATCTGTGCCTTACTCCGGAGGAGATGGGTGGGGTCGCCTACATCAACAGCGACGAGAACAGCCAGTATCGGGAGCTTCCCAGCAATGAACTGGAACTCAAAATCATGGGCGCATGCGCGAGGTGCCATACATTCGGTAAGGTAAAATCGCACAGGATGACACTCGCACAGTGGGGCGAGGCGAGGAACCTTCACCTCGGATATTATCCTACCGCGATTATGCAGATGCGCGAGATGGACTGGGCCAAGGTGTTCGAGGAGCTGCTCGAGCCCCTCTCTCAACTCTATCCGTACGATGATCCCAAGTGGCACGAATGGATGAAGAACAGGAAAGAGCAGGACCTGACCGGAACATGGAACGTGGCCGGTTACCAGCCCGGTCTCGGCTACTACGAAGGCGCGTATGTTTTCAAGCCCAATCCCGACAAGGGAGACGATGAATACCTTGTCGAGAGGGAAGTACGGTATGAAAACGGAATCGTGCTGAAGACTAGCGGTTTTGGCACGCTATACAGCGAGTACCACTTGCGGTACGCGCTGGCTCCCAATCCTCTCATGGGGAGGGTCGAGGGCGTTTTCGATCTCGATGCCGACGCGATGGGATTTGCCGGAAAGTGGTGGACCGTCATTCAGGATTCCAACTCCTACGGAAACGAGAGATTCTTCAAGACCGGCGAGACCCCGAAAGTTTTCGCCGTTTATCCAAAAGCGCTGAAGGCGGCCGACGGAACCGGCCGCAGGCTTACATTAGTCGGCGTGGGCCTGCCCGCCGATGCGAAGGCGGCGGACTTCGAGTTCTCCGACGCGAATGTGAAGGTCACGAAAATCGAGTCGGCCGGCGCATCGAAGATCGTCTGTCAGGTTCAGGCCGGCGCCGCCGCAAGAGGCGCACAGACGCTGACCGTAAAAGGCATTCGATGCGACGAGCCCGTCATCGTATACGCGCAGACGGATGCGATCAGGATATTTCCGCCTCTCGGTCGCGCGAGGGTCAGTTGCGGAGCGGCTTACCCGCCTCAGGGCGTGCAGTTCGTGGCGCGCGGCGTCGACTACGGGCCGGACGGCAAGCCCGACACCGAAGATGATATTTTTCTCGAGCCGGTGAACGCGAAATGGTGGCTGGAGGAGGAGTCGACGAGGGAAGATGACGATGATCTGAAATACCTGAAGGCGCCGATCGCCAACGGCCTCTATACTCCGGTGACCACCTATGGCCCGATAGCCGAAAGGCATCAGGAGCGCGAGGGCGTCGGGTTGATAGCCGTCGGCGCATCTTTCAAGGACGGCGACAGGGAACTCCAGAGCAGGGCGCTACTGGCGGTGACTGTCCCCGATTTCATTCCCCAGATAAAATAGGCCGGAACAATGCAACAGTATAAGATTGCCGAAAACAAGGTCTTCAGCATCGACGACCACGACTTCCTTTATCTTGTCAAAGAGAACGCGATCTTTGAGATCGACACCGACACCAAAAGGATTCTCGATCAGGGCGCGGCCCCTCATGCGCTGCCCATGGACGAGATTCTCGCGCGCATTGACGGCCCGCGGCGCGATAACGTCGAGCTGTTCGAGGGGCTCCTCCGCCGCCGCATCGTCGAACCGGAAAACGGGAAGGCTTCGCCTCAGAAGCTGCGGAACAATCGGGCGCAGACCCCGCTGAGCACACTGATTCTGAATGTGACCGACGCCTGTAACCTGAGCTGCCGATACTGTTATCAGGAGCGAGAAAACGGGCGAGCGAAACGAACGGCGGCGATGACACGGGACGTGGCTCGAAAGGCAATCGACTTCCTTTTCGAGCGCTCCGGAGACCACAAGCGGCTGACGCTGGTCTTTT
>CBDUSG010000058.1:0-10136 GCA_965369575.1 uncultured bacterium
AGACCACATTTCGCAGCAGAGGGACAACACCCGGGCCAACAAGATTTCGAGCGGTATAGCGCTCGACCTCGCAAGGTTCCTGGAGCAGAAAAACTATCCTTCGTATGCGGTGGCGGCAAACCAGGTATACAGGCAGGATACCCCGCGCGGGAGCTTCGATCTGAAGCCCGACATATCGCTGAGGTATCTTGCGGTTCGCTCGGGCGTCGCTCACATGAGCCTGTCGGGCAATGCGATAAGAAGCGACGAGGGCGCGGCGATCATCCTCGGCGGCGTCGTGACGAGTGCGGAACTCGAGCCCACCGATCCGCTGCCCGAAGAGGAAAACTACTGCGACGGCTGCCGCATCTGCATGGCGTCGTGCCTGTCCGGCCTGATGGACCCCGAGGAAGAGGAAACCGTCGGCATGGGAGGCGTCGAGTTCAAATACTCGAAGCGCCGCGAGTACAACCGATGCGGCTACGTGTGCGGCGGATTCACCGGCCTGCATCCCTCGGGCAAATGGTCCACATGGTCGCCCGGCCGTTTTCCGGTTCCCGTAAACGATGAGGATTTCGGCCCGGCCCTTTTGCAGCATATCGACATTCACACCCGCCGCCCTCCGATGGAAGGCGCGCGAATTCATCCCCTGATCGAAGGCAAGTTCAGCATGACGTGCGGCATGTGTCAGTTGGTATGCGCCCCCGATAAAGATGAGCGCAAGAAGCGCTACAAAATGCTGATCGAGAGCGGCTGCGCGGTTCAGAATCCCGACGGCTCGGTAGAAGCTTTTCCGCCGGAGGAGGCCACCGCGCGCGTCGCCGCGATGGACCCCGACACGCGGGCGCTGTACGAGGAAATCTGACCGAGCCGGCGGCATAGCCGAAATCCCGATTCCCCTTGAAAACGGATGAATCAAAGATTATAATTACGCTTGCAACATCCTGAGCCCGGGTTGCGGCGTATCCCGAGAAAGAGGCTCTCACCCCCGCATTGCGCAGGAGAGCCCATCGGCGTACAGACGCATCCAAGGCAAACCACATTTGAGAAAGGAAAAGGAAAATGGCTACCGAAGTGTTATCAGTGGAAAAAATCAAAGAGCGCATCGGTGACGAGATCGGCGTCAGCGACTGGATCGAGATCGATCAGAAACGCATAAACGATTTTGCCGACTGCACCGAGGATCATCAGTGGATACACGTCGACAAAGAAGCGGCCGCGAGCGGCCCGTTCGGAACGACGATCGCGCATGGCTACCTAACTGTCTCGCTCCTGCCCCATTTTTCCGCCGGCATTTCGCTCGTCCCGGAAGGAACGATGATGGCGATCAACTATGGCATGAACAAGCTGCGCTTCGTCAATCCCGTAAAAGTGGGCTCGAAAGTCAGGGATAAGGTCGTCCTCACGGGCATCGATGAAAAGAGCGGCGGAAAAATACTCGTGACGACGACGCACACGGTCGAGATAGAGGGCGAGGAAAAGCCCGCCTTTGTCGCCGAGACGCTCGCGATGTTCTTTACGCAATAATCCGGAACCTCGCCGGATCGCCGGCTGTTTTCATGCTCATCGAGCCGGACTGCGCCCCGACGCGAATATTGCCCGGGGGCCGAACGGTTCCATTTGCATCGCAACGGGCTCGATCCGCAAAACAGGCTGCAAGGGAGGAGATTCACAGATGGGAGTTAACTTCAGGCTGGACGATAAGGTGGCCATCGTGACCGGCGCCAGCCGCGGCATCGGCGAGTCGATTGCCCGGACGCTCGCCGAAAACGGCGCCAAGGTGGTTCTCGCCTCACGCAAACAGGAGTCCCTCGACGGCGTTGCGGCATCGATCAAGGAATCGGGCGGCGAGGCCATGGCAATTGCATGCCATACGGGCAAGATGGAAATGATCGACGCGCTTTTCGACAAAGTGATGGACACGTACGGGAGAGTGGACGTCCTCGTCAACAACGCGGCGACGAATCCGTACTTCGGCGACGTTCTCAACGTCCCCGAAAGCGCCTATGACAAGACCTTCGAGGTCAATACAAAGGGATACTTCTTCATGGCGCAGAAGGCCGGCAAAATCATGGTCGATCAGAGCGGCGGGTCCATAATCAACATCGCATCCGTCGCGGGACTGCGCGGCCCCGTTATGCAGACGGTGTACGGCATGACCAAGGCCGCCGTGATCTTGATGACGAAAGCGTTTGCGAAAGAGCTCGGCCCTTTCGGGGTCCGGTGCAACGCCATTTGTCCCGGCCTGACCGAGACGCACTTCGCGAGCGTGCTGATCGAAACCAAGGAAATCTACGAGATAGCGCTGCAGGGAATCCCGCTGAAAAGGCACGCCCAGCCCGACGAGATCGCCGGCGCGGCGCTTTACCTCGCGTCGGACACGTCGAGCTTCACGACCGGTTCGCTCGTTGTCATCGACGGGGGAAACACGGCATAGAAAGAGAATGAGGCGGGCGCGAGGAACTCGCGGCGGCGCCCATCGTACAGACAACAATCGTTCCGCTCGAGATGTTTCCTGTGATGGGCCCGGCCAAGGTCATCCGCCTTCGCCCGGCGCCCCTTTCTGATAGTCGGGAATGAATTCTGTCTTGACGAGGTTCGAATCGCCGCGCGAGACGAGGTTGCCTCGCTCGTCCAGTATCTCGCAGACCGCGTGCGCTATGCGCCTGCCCGAGCGAACTATCCGGGCGCGCGCCTTCACCGTCTGGCCCACGGCGACTTTCCCCAAAAAATTAATATGCAGGTCGATGCTGAGCATGAAGCCTTCCTCGCCGAGCGTGGCCGACGCCATCCCGACAAGATCGTCGATCATCGCCGCCTGGATGCCGCCGTGCAGCAGGCCCGTGGGATTCGACATCTCGGGCCGCACCTTATAGGTCATCTCGATCTCGCCCGGGTCGCATGAGATTATCCTCCCGTCAAGCCACTGCGTAAACGGCGGGGCGCCCTCCAGCTTCTTCCCTATCGAGGCCCGAAAAACCTGGACAATCGGGTTGATCTCATCATTCATCTGATTCATCTCCTAATGGTCGTGCCGTGCCGCGAGCATTTGAATCGTCATTGAATTCGGTCAAACTCAACGAGAGAGCGCGCCATTGCTACTGCGAGCGGAAAATAGTTATCATTCCGGCGTAGGGGCACGGCGTGCCGTGCCCGATCCCTATTTCTAAGAAGGCTTAAGTGAACTTATTGGGGTCAGACCCCAAATAGTTCACTTAACTGGAAATTAGGGGCGGTCTCTCGGGGCACGCCTTTTCGGATAAAGAGAGTGAAATACTTCGTGCTCCCCTTATCATGTAACGCTCTCCTCCTTGTCCGACGGGCCGGTCAACCCGTGGCGCCCGCCTCGGAGCGCCCTCAGCATGAATCGGCCGAGATCGTCCATGAGCGAGTATGCGACGGGAATGATGAACAGCGTCAGCAGCGTCGAGGACAGCATCCCGCCCGCGGTCGCCACCCCCATCGGCCTGCGCGATTCGGCGCCTGCGCCGAGACCGATCGCAATCGGCAGCACGCCGCCGATCGTCGAGATCGCAGTCATCAGAATCGGGCGGAGGCGGATGCCGGCAGCGTCTATAATGGCCTCGGTCATCTCCATTCCCTCGCGCCTGCGCTGATTAATAAATTCGACGAGCAGGATCGAATTCTTTGTCGCGATCCCCACAAGGACAATGATTCCGATGATGCTGAAAATGTTCACCGTCATGCCCAGCAGGAACAGCGCGCCGAACGAACCTATGAAAGCCAGCGGCAGCGCGAGCATAATGGTCAGCGGATGGACGAACGAATTGAATTGCGCGGCCAGAACCAGGTACGTGCAGATAACGGATAAGAGTATCGCAAACCGCAGAGCCGAAAACGATTCTTCCATTTCCCCGCTCTGACCCGTCATCGCAGTGCGGAACTCGCCCGATAGATTTTCGTGGGCGATCTCGCGAACGCTCGCCAGCGCCTCGCCCAGCGGCAGGTTCTCCGTATTGGCGGTTATAGTGACGGAGCGCTGCCGGTCGAAGCGATTTATCTCGGCGGCGCCGACCGTCTGCTCCACCGTCAAGATGCTGCTCAGGCGAATCAGCTTCCCCTCCGAGTTGCGTATATAAATGTCGTCGATGCGCTGGGGGGTCTGCCGATCCGAAGGTTTGAACTGGACCATGACCTCGTACGATTTTCCGCCGCGCTTAAAATCGGTGATGTCGTCGCCGCCGAGCAGAACTCTCATGGCTTGGGCCGCGTCTGCGACCGAGACGCCCAGATCGGCCGCGCGGTCACGATCCACCTCCACCCTCAGCTTCGGCTTGTCTATCTCAAGATCGCTGTCGATATCGACCAGGCCCCGAACCTCACGCATCTGGGCGACCATGCTTTTGGTTGCAGACTCCAGAGCTTCCATATCCGGATTCAGCAGAATAAACTGGACGGGCTTGCTCCGCCTCTGCGAAAAAGGCGAGGGCTGCGTCAGGAACACAAAGAGTCCCGGAATCTGGTTGAGCTTCACGCGCAGGTCGGCCATCAGCTCCTGCTGTCGGCGCTGCCCCTTGGCCCGGCGCTCATCGAGCGGATACAACCGCACGAATGAAATGGCCTCGGTGGTCTTCGGAGTTCCTCCTCGAGACAGGCCGATGGCGGTGAAATAAGTGCGCACTTCCGGCGTCTGTGCGAGGATGCTCTCGACCTCGCGAAGATACTTGTCGGTGTACCGAAGCGTCGCCCCCTGAGGCGCTTTCATGAAAATGATCATCGAGCTTCTGTCCTCGGGGGGTGTCAGCTCCCGTCCCAGCAAAGAGAAGATGAACGCGCTGGCTACCACGCTCAGGATTCCTATCCCGACGACGACCCATCTTCGCCTCAGGCAGACCCGCAACGCGGCGCGATAGCCCTCGCGAAGCAGCCCGATCCATCGGTCGAACGCCGCCGAAAAACCGTTCTTCTCTTTGCGAGGCGAGAGAAACTGGGAAGTCAGCGTCGGAGTCAGCGACAGCGCTATGAATGTTGAAAACGAGACGGCGATGAACACGGTCAGGCCGAACTCGTAGAAGAATTGCCCGATCATCCCCGTGACGAAGGCGACCGGCACAAAGACTGCATCGAGGGCAAGCGTCGTGGCGATGGCCGCGAAAGCCACCTGGTTGGTTCCGTCCAGGCTTCCCTTGACGGAATCCTTGCCCATCTCCATGTGCCGGGCGTTGTTTTCCACGACTACGATAGCGTCGTCCACAACGACGCCGATGGCAATGACCAGCCCCAGAAGCGTCAGGTTGTTAATGGTGAAGCCGAGGAAGTACATCACTCCGAAGGCTGCGATGATCGATGTCGGAATGGCAATGGAAACGATGATAGAACCGCGCAGGCTTCCGAGGAAGACGAACACGACAATGGCGGCGAGAAGCCCCCCGAAAAGAAGCGATTGCTGGGCCTGCCTGATGGACTGCTCCACATATGCGGAGGCGTCGAAGGCCACTGTGACCTTGTACCCCGGCGGAAGCTCCGGCCTGATTTTTTCGAGTTCGGCCTTCACACGATCCGCCACCGCGACGGTGTTGGCCTGGCTCTGCTTGACGATTCCCAGGCCGATCGAAGGAATCGAATTGAAGCGCGCCAGCAGCCGATACGATTCGGCGCCCGGGAGCGCCTCGCCGACGTCCTTGAGTCTCACCGGCGTTCCCGCTCGATAGGCGACGATCAGGTCGTTGAAAGCCCGTATGGTTTTCAACTGCCCTTCCGTTTTGACCGTATATTCCCGATCGAGGCTCTCGATGCGACCGCTGGGGATCTCGACATTTCTCGTCCGGAGCGCCTGGGCTACGTCGTTCGCGGTTATGCCGTGTGCGGCCATCCGGTCCGAGTCGAGCCAGAGGCGAACCGAAAATTTGGCCTCGCCGCCGATGAGAACCTGACCTACACCCTCCAGTTTCTCGATGCGCTCCTTGAGCACGTTGTCCGCGAAATCGTTGATTTCTATGCGGCTCTTTTCGGGATGGTTCGTCGAAATCCACATGATCGCCTGGGCGTCGACGTCCAGCTTCTGTATGCGGGGCTCCTCGATGTCGTCCGGCAGACTCCTCCGGACAGTGGTCATCTTGTCGCGAATGTCCTGCGCGGCGACGTCGATATTGCGCTCGAGCTCGAATTCGGCCGTGACCGTTCCGCCGCCCTCGGCGCTGATCGAGGTAAGCGTCTTGAGGCCCTCGACGGTGTTGACGACCTCCTCGATCTTGTCGACCACCTCCGTCTCGACCACCTCGGGGCTTGCCCCCGGATATGCGACGTTGACGGTCACGATGGGCAGATCGACGTCGGGCATCTCGCGAACGGGAAGGCGCATGAACCCTATCGCCCCGAAAACCACGAGGGCGACGGTCATGACAATCGCCATGACGGGCCGTTTTATGCTGACCTCGGGCAGAAACATTTTTATCCTTATCCTTCGCTTTCCCGCTCCGCCGAAGCATTCACGCCGGGCGCCGATTCACGAACGCGTACAGGGAAACCGTCCGCCACCTTTTGCTGACCCGCCGTTATAACGGTCTCGCCCACTTTTACGCCCTCGAGCACTTCTATTCTGCCCTCGATATATTCCCCGAGCACTACCTTTCTCAAAAGGGCTTTCGAGTCGTTCACCATGTAGACGTAGGTCTCATCGCCGCGCGGAACGACCGCGGATTCTGGAATCACGGGAGCATTCGGATGATTCTCGAGCAGGAGCCGCACCGCGCCGAACAGACCCGGCTGAAGAAGGTTGTCTTCGTTCGAAAGCCGGGCTTTTATCTTTATCGAACGCGTGGATGCGTCGGCCGTGGGACTCATGAAAGTGGTCTCGCCCGAGAAGACGCGATCGGCCACGGAAGGGGAACTAAAAAAGGCGGTCTGGCCCGTTCTCACCCGTCCCCTGTACTTGCCCGGAACGGAAAATGAAATCTCCAGCGGGTCCATCACCACAAGCTCGACGAGCGGCTGGCCGGATTCCACATAATCGCCGGGACTCACGAGGCGTTCCCCAAGAATTCCGGAAAGCGGCGCCGTGATCCTGGCGTCCGAAAGGCGTTCCTTCGCGAGTGCGAGCAGCGTCTTCGCGGCGGTCACGCCTCTTTCCGCCCGGAGACTCGCGGCCACGGCCTCCTCGACGGCGGCGGCGGCGCTGTCGTAGGCCGCTTTCGATTCGACGTAGGCGGCTTCGCTCGTGATGCCGTCTTCATAGAGGCTCTTGTCTCGTTCAAAGGTGCTCTTTCTGCTCTCGACGTCGGCCTGCGTGCGTCGCACAGTCGCTCTGGCAAGCTCCAGCGCGGCCCCGGCCGTCTGCAGCGAATCGTCCGCCTGTTGAGCCACCAGCGCCAGCTTGCGGTCGTTGAGCTGTACCAGCACATCCCCCTTTTTCACCTGCTGGTTCTCGACGAAGTGGATTCGCTCGACGATTCCCTCTATTTCCGGCGCAACATCCACCCTGTCGACAGCCTCGATCGAGCCGACCGAGCGAATCGTCACCTCGACGTTTTCGGATTCGACAATGGCGACATCCACGAGTGTCACCCTCGGGCCGCCCGCCGGGCGATCCGACTCTGAGTCTTTTTCGCCGCATCCGGCGGCGACGACGACTGCTATCGATAAAGCGAGCAGCAAAACCGAAAGCTTTCTTGTCCATGAAACGTATTCGCGCACGCTCTTCTTTGGTCCGGTCGGAAGCATCAAGCTTGTCCCTTCTGATCTCGCGTCTGTCCGAATATCGGCGGACGCAACTCCTTAATTATGGTGCTCAATTATAACTGATTTTGCCAGAAATGTTATCAATTCAAGCGCACGGGAGCGAGTGCGGAGGCGTCAAGGGCATGCATACAGGTCGAGGGTATGCTAGAATATCCGGTGCCTCGACGGACAATTTTTTCATCGCGGGAGTTTCGATCACATCCGGGATTCAGGGAGGAGGAGCGGATATGAGCGGCAATGAACTGGTCATGGCTGTCTTCAAGAGGGCGCGTGCTTTTTGGGAGGCGCGCATACTGATGAGCGCGGCCGAGTTGGACGTTTTCTCGCTGCTGCTGAGCGAGCCGAAGACGTCGGCGCAGGTGGCGCGCGAGCTGCCCTCCGACCCGAGAGGCACGGAGATGCTCCTCAACGCGCTTGTCGTCCTCGATATGCTCGAGAAAAAGGACGGCGCCTTCCGCGTCAGGCCCGGCCTCGAGGGGCCGCTCTCGAAATCGGCTCCGGAGACGATCCTTCCGCTCATACTCCACATGGCCCAGCTTTGGGACACGTGGGGGAAACTCACCGAGATAGTGCGCACGGGAAAATCCGAAAGCTCGATCGAGACAATCGAGAGGGACGAGGAAGGCATCAAGGCCTTCATCGGCGCGATGCACGGCATCGGCCGCGGGATGGCCGAGGGCGTCGTCTCGAAGCTGGATCTCTCGGCAAAGGAGAACCTCATCGACGTCGGCGGCGGCTCGGGCGTTTACACCATCGCGACGCTGCGAAAGGCCCCCGGCATGCGCGCGACCATTTTCGATCGTCCCAAAGTGGTGGGCATCGCGCGCGAGAAGATCGCCGAGGAGGGCCTCGGCGACCGCGTCACTTTCGTCGAAGGCGACTTCTATAAGGACGACCTGCCCGGCGGGCACGACGTCGCGCTTCTCTCGGCGATAATCCATCAGAACAGCCCCGAAGAGAACGTCGACTTGTACCGCAAAGTGTTTGACGCGCTCCCGCCCGGCGGCACGATCGTGATCCGCGACCACGTCATGAGCGAGGACCACACCGAGACGGCCGAGGGCGCGCTGTTCGCCGTCAACATGCTGGTCGCCACTCCCGGCGGGAGCACCTATTCGTTCGGCGAGATCAAAAACGACCTCGAGGCCGCGGGCTTCGAGGGCGCGAACCTGCTTCACCGCGGCGAGATGGACAGCCTCGTCACCGCCCAAAAGCCGGAGGGCTGAGGCATGAATCCGAGAAAACTCAGCGACGCACGGCCGTGCGCCCTAAATATTGATCGCCAATCGAACTGATTCCGAAAATCACCGGTAGGCCGCCGGAATAAGGGCCGTGGGATGGCAGAACCCGTTCGTCGGCTTGATTTTTGATATAACTTGTAGATATAATGGGAGTTTGAGAGAAGGCGGTCTCGGCGGCCGCTCGTCGCTATCCTATGAAAAACGGCGGGCCAAGAAAACAGCTTGTGAGAGTGGTCTTGAATGACGCAAAACACTCGAAGGTTCTTTCTGATCTCATGTATTGGGCTCTGCTTCGTGCTGGCGGCCGTGCTGGTCACGTTTAGCTCGCTGACTCCGGTGATGCAACTGCTCTTCGTTCCCTACCAGTTCTTCCTCATAGGCATTTGTGTGGGGATGCTTTTGGCGGCGACCATAGCGCTGGCGACGGACCGCGGCGAGTGGACACACTATGGGATTTATTTCGTCACGGTCATGCTGAGCGCCTTTCTGCTCGTGGTGGTCAATCTCGTCGTTTTCAGGGCGCTTGGAGGAGAACAGTTCGTACGCAGGCTCGTGAACATCATCTGGGTGGTCTTCATCTCACACTAAGACGAGGAGAAAAAGGCTTGGACCCGGATGTTTTTAAGGCAAAGAATCGGCGCAACTTATTAAGGAGGTAACAATGGGACGTACCATTCGCCCAATCTGGGCCGTCGGCCTTTTGGTTTCGATAATGCTGCTCGGCGCATGTTCCGACGGCAACGTGGGGAAAGCACGGCACTACCAGGAAGAAGGCGACTATGGACAGGCCATCAGCCATTACAGGCTGGCGCTCGAAAAGGACCCTGAAAACCGGTCCGCGCGCTACAGCCTTGTAGAGTCGTATGTGCAGCAATTGATGGAGACTCCGAAGGAAGAGATCACCGCGGAGATGGTGGAGAAGACCATGATCGAATTGCGGCCCGCGGCTGAGCCCCTGATGGACGACGTCAATATCAAGCGTTATATATCGATGATATATCAACTGCTCGCGAGAAGGTACGCCGAACAGGGAATGAATGAAAAGGCCGCCGAAAGCTGGGTGGAGGTGACGAAAATCGAGCCTTCCCTCGAGGAGGGGCATTACAATCTGGGCGTGGCTCTCACGAAGCAGGAAAAATTCGAGGAAGCCCTGCCACATCTTGAGAAATCGATCTCCGTGAATCCGTATTTCATAAAAGGCTATTACGCAGAGGCCGA
>CBDUSG010000059.1:0-10126 GCA_965369575.1 uncultured bacterium
GCATGCTTCGCAGAGAGGATTGCTCGGATCACCGTTGCCGTTGTAAACGGTGCCATCGTATGCTCCGCCCGCCGTCGGCTGCGGAATCACCAGCAGACCAGGCGAGGCGGGCGTTCCACCGACGGGTGGATCGGTGTCCATCTGAGTCCCGTGCACCGCATGACATGTCACGCAGGTTATACCGGCGCCCGATCCGGTTGTGACCGCGCCGTCGATAAGGTGTCCGCCCAGGTTGTGTCCCTCGGAAGGGCCGTAAGGGATGTTGAAGACACCGGCCTCAGTGATATCTATCGGTGAATTACCGTCTCTGTCGCTGAACACGTCAGTCCCCATGGGATGCGAGCCGGGATTGTAAAGCCCATAATTATCTCTCCAGTCGCCTTGATCGGCCTGGTCCGTTCCGCCGACAAATTGACGATCGGCATGGCACTTTGCGCACAAAACGTCGATATCATCCTGCAGAAAGGGCGGGTCAGTTCCATCATGCACGTTGTGGCATGTCGTGCACTGGAAAGTCGCTTCATTGCCGTAAGGGAGCGAGATGTGCACCTTGTCGTTCGGGCTGGGAAGGTTTGAAGAGTTGCGACCGTGTGAATACTGGCCGATCGTCGCGTCCATTATTAGGATCTGCACTGAGTTGGGCAGGCCCGCTCCGCCGCCGACGCCGTGACAGTAGAAGCAAAGCGAACCGACCACGCCGAAGTCGGATTCGAACTCGGTCATTGATGCGGGCCATAAACGCGCGCCCAGCGCCTTGTGTGAAATGTGACAGGCAGAGCACTCGTCCTGCCCTCCCACCGCCTGAGCATGCGCGGTGCCGGCAATTCCGGCGAGAGCCGGAGTGGAAAAGAACAACAACGCAGCCGCTGCGAGTACTGCAAATCCCTTCTTCATATACCGATCTCCCGTGCTGGACCTTTCGGAATTCATTGTGGAAAGGGCAGCCGAATCTCCTTCTTTACCATGGACTTTCAGGCGGGATAGGCTCTGAATCGGACTATCTCAGAAATACGCCTCCCCTTCAAGAACACGTAAGCCAATGGTTCGAGGATAAGGCTGTCTTGATTTGTCGTCTCGGGCAGGATAGTGGTGCTGGTTCGGCCAGCTTATCGGAATGCGAGCCGAATGTCAAGCATTTTCACTGCAGAACTGGAAAAATGGGAACATAACGCAAATCTTGCAGATGCGCTCGCTCGTCGGAGGAAATTATGATGGCGCTCACCGTTTTCAGGGCTGCGGCGAACGGCCGCATTGGTGATCGGGCGCCTCACACCGAGTCGAGTCCCCATATGAAGAGCGGTATCGGCAGCGCGCTATCGAGCGCGGATAGCGTTTCGCCCGAGAGTCCCGTCAAAAGGCTCGACGGCGCGTCCGGTCCGAAGAGCACACGCGCGAGATTTCGTTCCGGCTCGACAGTCGTTTCCTCACCGCCGACCTTCAGCTTTACACGTGGTCCGTCTTTGCAGATTCGAAAATCCCGTCCCAGCCGTTCGCTCACTTCGTCGCGAATGACCGAAGAAAGGCCCTCCACGTCGATGACCCGCATCATGGCAAGATAATCGAAGACCTTCGGAATATCCATCTGAATCAGCAGCCGCGTCAACTCGCTTTCATATGTCGGCGCCAGAATCATGATCTCGCCCGCCTCCGAACCGGACGCAAACCCGCGCATGAGGCATAGCAGGTCCCGCGGGTTGCCGCCCCAATCGTGAACGCAGTTGCGCAGATCCTCGCCCTTGCCCATGACCGCATACGCCGAGACGCCGCCCGCACGCATCGCGAGCAAAGCCCTTGTTTTCGGCAGATCGAGATAAGTTTCGAACTCCTTCGCCGTGCGTTCCGTGCGGAGGCTCTCGCGTTTATGTATCTCGATCACGTCGGGCAGCCGCCGGGGAGAGTAGTCTGCAATGTCGCAGGCGCACGATACGTCTGACAGGTCGGAGGCCGTTGGCCTGAAGAGATAGCTCGAGCCGGCCGTTTCGTATCCGAGGTTTCTGTAAAAGCCATGCCGCTGAGTCCAAAGAATCGAGAAGTGGCACGAGCGGTTGCGCATTATTCCAATGCAGTCCCGCATCACCTCACTGCCGAGGCCCCGTCCGCGGTAAGCCGAGTTCGTTGCCACGGAGCTGATTCCGCCCACATCGAACACGAGATTGCCCGATCGAAGCCGCGAGAAATAGATGGCCGCATGAGAGATGACATCGCCGTCCTCGACGATCACGCGCATGTTCTCCATGTTTGTCCTGCCGAGAACGAGCGGATACTCTTTTTCTATCGCGGGGGGACCGTCCGGGCGAAGAGCGGAATCGATGAGTTTCAGCGCCGCCGCTCGTTCTTCGGCGCGCAGGGCGCGGGGGCCGTCCATCTGTGAGGCTGCCTGTTTTTTGTCAGCGCGGTCGGCCATGGATTGCCCGGGCGAAGGGTGCGGATTGTCAAACCGACGAAGCCGCTCGGCTCCGAATCGCTTCCAGGTTACGGCGGGCATCCTCTGAGGAAGGATCGAGTTCGACGGCCTTCCCGAATGCCTCGGCCGCCTCGCGCGTTTGGCCCAGTCCCGCATACAGCACGCCCAGGTTGTTCCACAAAAGCGCGCTGTCGGGCGATCGCTCGAGCGCCTTTTCGAAAAAGAGGCGGGCCGAATCATAGCGTCCGTCCTGCAACTCGAGCGCGCCGAGGTTGACAAGCGCGCGGGCATTGGACGGATTCAGCCGGAGGGCGATCTCCCACTCGCTGCGCGCGCGGGTGGTATCGCCCTTCTTCAGCCAGAGCGTGCCCAGGTTAAGGCGCGCGTCGATGAGATTCGGATTTAGCCCGGTGACGCGTTCGTAGCACTCGATCGCGCGGTCGATCCTGCCCCGCCGTTCCAGTATTATACCACACAAAAGGAGCGCCGGCGCATACTTCGGGTTTTGCTCGAGCAGAGCGCTCAGCTCGCGCGCTGCGGCTTTGGAATCGCCCTCGGTGTGATACGAAAAGGCGAGCGCCATCCGCGCCTCATCGAAGTCGGGGTCAAAACGCACGGCCTGTTCATGATGCGAGATGGATTTGCGAATGTCATCGAGGACGAACCGATAGATCAGCCCCATGTCGAAATGGGTCTTCGCGTCTCCGGGAAATTTTTCAAGGTTCTTTTCGCACAGCCGCAGGTAATCGAGCTGCTTTTCCCGAAGTTTTTCTTTACCCTTCTTCTCGTGAAAGTGGTGAATAATGACATCTGTTTCATAGAGCAATCCACCGATGGATGCAATCGAGCGATCGACCGTCTCGTGGACGGCGCCCTCGAAGCGGATGCGGTCGTCGCGGCGGAACATGCGTACCACCCGGCCCTCGAGCCAGCCGTCCCAGCCCTGTCCCTCGGCGTACGAACCGTCGTTGGCCACCCACCTGAAGTCGTTGCTCTCGCGCGAGTAGCCGCGATAGGTGAAAATGTGGCCGTCTCCGCCCTTGCGGGTTAGCGCGCGAATCTTGCCCGCATCCCGCGGCGCTATCGTCTCGTCGGCGTCGAGCGTCAGGATCCAGTCGCCCGAAGCGCGCTCGATTGAGTGATTGCGCGCAGCGCTGAAGTCGTCATTCCATTCGAAAGAGAAAACGCGCGCGCCGAAGTCGGCTGCGATGCGCGGGGTCGAGTCCGTCGAGCCCGTGTCGACCACTATAATTTCGTCGACGACGCGGCGCACGCTCGCGAGGCAATCGCCCAGGAAGCCCGCCTCGTCGCGAACGATCATGCAGAGGCTGATTTTTGGTTCGTTACCCATTCTTCAGGTGTTGACCGACTGCAGCCGTTTCTTCTCGGCGGCGATTCGGTCGAATTCGGCCAGCCAGTCCTCGGCGATGCGGCTCCAGGGATAACGCTCGAAAGCCCTTGACCGCGCCGCCATGCTCATTTCAGTGAGACGCTTCCGGTTCTTCAGTAAGTTCACTGTCTTTTCGATGAACGCTCGCTGGTATGCCGGGCTCCTGCTGTCGCCGGGGATGCACAGCCCGGTGACCCCGTCGGCGACGGTCTCGGGCAGCGCCCCGAGCCGCGAGGTCACCACCGGCGCGCCGGCCGCCTGCGCCTCGATGGCCGCGATGCACGAGGTTTCCGGAAAATGGTTCGGGTATACCATGAGCGAGCATTCCTGCAGTTCACGCGCGAGTGTCTCTTGCGGAACGCTCCCCCTCAGTACTACGCCGGGCTGGTCCGCGCGCTCGTAAAGCGCTCCGTACCTGGCCCTGTCCTCTTCCTCCGCCAGGCCGTAGACCGCCATGCTGCTGAAAAGATGAAGCTCGGCCTCCGGGACCGCGTCCCGTATCCGCGGGAAGACATCGAGCAGCACGTCGAGTCCGCGGAACGGAGTGCTCGCATACGCGAGCCTGTGCGGCTTGCGTACTATTCCGTTCACCGAAAAATTGTCCGGGCAAAAACCGTTGCGCGTAACGTAGAACTTGGACGGAGGCAGGCCGAACTCCGACTGGAACATCTTTGTCTGCCATTCGCTGATTGTAAACACGCGGTCGATGCGTTCGGCCGTTTGAGGGTCGCGAAGCCCCCGGACAAACGGCTGATCGTGTGCGTCCTGCACCCAATAGATGTTCGCGCCGGACCGCAAATTCGTCATAAAGGGCTGCCAATACCGCTGAGCTATGAAGACGTCGGCGCTCTGCGTTGCGGTGAAGGCGGAAAACTCGGACAACGGCAGGTAGCGTACTCCATCGCACTCTTTAGCCTCACGGCATGAATTGAACACGAGCACGTCGCAACCGAGGCGGGCAAGCTCGCGCGCCATATACACGAGCGCGCTTTCGCTCCCTCCAAGCGGCCCGGCCGAGACGGCGTCGCCGTCGAATGCCATTCCGCGATGATAGAAGACCACGGTCGTGCGCCCGTCGGAGCGTGCGAATTTTGCGTTTCTGCGCGCGCGCACCGAGGCCGCCACCTGCGGGCACTGTCTTTCAATCTGTGCCAGATTCTGCCGCGCGGGTTCATAGTCGGGATTTATCTCCACGGAAATGAGGACATGCTCGGTTCCACGCTCGGGCTGTCCGATCTGATGGCAGATCGCGCCCATATTATTGTGCGAAACGAAATCGTCCGGCTTGATTTCGAGCGCTCTCCCGCATTTTTCCTCGGCCTCGGTCCAAAGGCCCATGCGCATGAGGACGACCGAGAGATTTGCGAGCGTCTCGTGCCGGGCCGGACCCAACTCGGCGGAGCGCTCGAGGGCAGACTTCGCGCCCGCAAGGTCTCCAAGCTTTTCCAGCGCTGTGCCGAGGTTGAAGTGCGCCTGAGTGTACGATGGATTGGCCTCGATCGCGGCCCGGTATCGTTCTGCGGCTTCCTTGAATTTTCCCTGCATGAACAGCTTTGAGCCGACGTTGTTGAGCGCGACGGGATCGCCGGGGCTGATCTGCAGCATGCGCTCGAACAGGCGCGAGGCCTCCTCCATTTTTCCCAGTCCGGCGTACGCCGAGCCGAGATTGAGGATGGCCTGCGCATTGCCGGGATCGAGCTTGAGCGCCCGCCCGTAATGGTCGGCGGCCTCCTGCAGGTGTCCGCCGCGTTCGAGAGCGACTCCGAGGTCGCATAGAGCCTTGGGCTGTTTGGGATCGAGTTCGAGCGAGCGCCGGAACGATTCGATGCATTTGTCGATCAATCCGAGTTCAATATATTGGACGCCGAGCTCGTAGTGCGCCTTGGCGTCATCGGGACGGGCTCTTGTCTTTTCCTCGCCCAACGTTAAGTAAAGCTCCTGCTTGGCCTTTACGTAATCGAAGTCGCGAACCTTACCGTAGTGGTGAATAACGATGGCGGTCGCCTCGATCTTTCCGTCGAGACGCGAGATTGAGTAGTCGACCAGCTCATGCACCGCGCCCTCGAATTCGATCTCGGGATGATTGCGGAAAAGCCTGACTATCGGGGCCGGGAACCAGCCGGTGTGTCCGCGCGCTTCGGGACAACCCGGCTCGCAAGATCTCCAACCGGCCGCTTTTGGATCATCCGTGTAGTTGCGTTGGATCAGGAGATAACCCATGGCCGCCGGATTTCTTGTCAAGGCGCGAATGCTCGCACACGCCTCGGGTGTCAACACCTCGTCGGCGTCGAGGTAAAGTATCCAATCGCCGGTCGCCTGTTTCAGCGAGAAGTTGCGCGCTTCGCTGAAGTCGTCTTTCCACCGATGATGGTAAACCCTGGCGCCGAGTTTTTGGGCGATCCGGATCGTCCCGTCTTCCGATCCCGTGTCGACCACGATGACCTCGTCGACCGCCTTGCGGGCGCTATCGAGGCACTGCTCGAGATATTTCTCCTCGTCTCTGACGATCATGCACAGGGAGATTGAGGGGCGCCGAGCCGGGGTAGCTCCGCGGCGGCGGTTCTTTTTCTTTTTTCGCTTCCGATGCGCCATGGTTCTGCCGCCTCAGGTAGTCCTTGCCGCCGACGGTGCGCCGGCTCGTTCCAGTTTCGAGAGATACGCTTCGAGTTTACGGCGAATGCCGTTTATATCCAGGGGCAGGAGCGTCGGCCCTATTCCGATTTCGGCGGCGGCGCCGAGAAGCTCGGCTGCGCGGTCGAGGTCGCCTTCCGCCATCCTCCTCTCACCCAATTGGAAGTATGCAACCCAATTGTCCGGGAACAACTCGATGGCGCGCTCGAGCCACGCGCTTGCATCGGCCTCGTTTCCCGATCTCAGCGCGCAGTCGGAAAGCATGACGGCAGCCATCCAATAGACCTCGTCCGATGCCGCGCCGTTGGATTTCTCGCGAAGTTTCCAGAGAGAGCCGAGCCATTTTTCCGCGTACTCCGTCTGGCCGCAGAAGAGAAAAGCCTGTGCCATCGCGAGCAGGATGTACGGGTCCTCGGGCCTTTCGGCCAGATCTTTTGCAAGTAGTTTCAGGTTGCGCAGGTTCTTCTTGAGAAGCTCGCCCTCTTTTTGATAGCCGATGTGCCTGATAGTGAAATCGGGGCAATTGACGAGTTCAACACCTGCCTCACGCAGGCGCGGAGCGATCTGCTCGTGAACCGCGCCGCTCCATTCGACGGCCGGTGTCCTCGGAAAAAGCCTGATGCTGCAGTTCTGGAGAACCGGGCCGCCTCCTCCGATCGCCGACTCGAGCGGGAAAAAGACTCCACATGGGATTCCTCTTGCAATGAATTTTCGCAGCGTCTGAACCGCTTTGGGTTCGATCCTGTCGTCGGCGTCGAGCCAGAAAATCCATCTGCCGCTGCTGTGCCGCAGCGCCGCGTTCCTTGCGTCGGCGAAGCTGTCGTTCCATGCGTGCCGCACCATCTTTGCGCCGAGCGCCTCGGCCGCGTCGATCGTGCCGTCGGTCGAGCCGGTATCGACAACGACGATCTCGTCAAAAAGGTCGGCGATGGGCGCGAGGCCTTCCCGTATATTTTCTTCCTCGTTCCTGACGATCATGTTCAGGCTGAGGTCGCAGCCGTTTAATCGAGGCGCAGAGGCCTTTCTGCGGACGTATTCCAGATTATTGCGCGCATGAGGATTCGTTGGATCAAGCTCGAGGGCGCGCTCGAGATGCTTTCGCGCCGCCGCGAGATTACCTTTTCCGGCCTCGAGATAACCAAGCTTGGAGAGCGCATTTGAATCTTTCGGATCAATCTCGAGCGCCTTCGAGTACTCGCTCTCGGCCTCTTCGATCAAACCCGATTTTTCCAGGGCGACGCCCATGTTGTAATGCGCGCAGGCGGAGCCCGGATTCAGCGAGATGACTTTTCCAAGAATATCGCGCGCCTCGGTGAACTTGCCGAGCCTGATCTGCGCGCCCGCCAGGTTGAGAAGCGCAAGATCGTTTTCGGGTTGAAGGTCAACGGCGCGGGAAAGCGCCTCTTCGGCGGCCTCGATATTTCCCGCGACCATGCGCTGTACTCCAAGCTCAAACTGCGCGCGCGGGTCGTCGGAATTTTCGCGGGCTTTCAGCTCGGCCATATCGAGGTAGCGCCGACGCTTGGCCGCGTCCTTTTCGACAAATCCGTAGTGATGCACGGGAACGTCCAGCCGCCCTACACGCTTGCCCGCCCTGAGAATCGAGGGCTCGACGCACTCGTGGACACGACCCTCGAATCGAATTTCCTGTAAATTTCTGAACAGCCGCACCTTTGTGGACGGCAGCCAGCCCGGCATTCCCCGCGCGAATTCGTCCCCGCGCTCTACCGGCTGCCAGCCGACGACTTCGCGGTCGGCCGAATAGTTGCGCGTAATCATGGAGTAACCGCATACGCCCTTGGCGGGGTTGAGGTCGGCCAGCTTTTGCAGGTCTGCCGAGGCTATGATTTCATCGGCGTCGATTACGAGTATCCATTCGCTCGAAGCAAGGCCGAGCGAGAAATTGCGAGCGGCCGAAAAATCTTCGTTCCAATCGAACGTCTCGACTATCGCGCCGCATTCTCGGGCCAGCTCGATTGTGCCGTCGCTCGATCCGGTGTCCACGACGATGACCTCGTCGCAGATCGGCGAGATCGACTCGATCGCATCGCGGATGCGCGCGGCCTCGTTTTTCACGATCATGCACGCACTGAGCGTGAAATATCTGTCGAGGGAATCCGCCCGTCCCAGCCTGCTCTCGATTCGGCCGAGGTTCCGCCGCGCCGTGGTGTTGAGGGGGTCGATCTCGAGCGCCCTGCGCGATGCCGCTGCGGCCTCCTGAAAATTCCCGGAGCGCGCGAGCGCGACGCCGAGGTTTGTCCAGACAACGTCGTCGTCGCTTTGCGCTTTTGTCGCTGCACGCAATACCGCTTCGGCTCCGCCATGGTCGCCGTCTTCCAGAAGGATGCGCGCCAGGTTCTTATGCGCCTCGACACGCGCGCCCATCTCTATCGCGTTCTGAAACGCTGCACGCGCCGCGTCGCGCCGCCCCGTTTGCTCGTGGAGAACGCCGAGAAAGTTGTGCGCGCTCGCGGTCAGCATCCGCCATGGGACGGGAACGCATCCGACCGTATCTTCACCGTCTGCAAATTGCTCGAACAAGTCGATCGCCTCATGCGGCCGATTTTCGCGGTAGCGGATTTCTCCCAGAAAATACCGAACGAGGCGGTCATGCGGGTATGTATGCAGCACACGGTCGGCCCATTGCTTTGCCTTCACGATATTGTTTTGGATGAGTCCATACTGGACGAGGCGGTTCATCGTGTGTGAGATGAATTCGTCGGGCGCTCCGCCGCCGGCTTTGTCGACAAGCGCCTCCGACGCTTCGACGGCTTTATCGATTTCTCCGAGCAGACCGTACGCCTGGGCGACATGATGCAGCACGTACGGATCGTCGGGCCGCAGTTCGCGCTCCTTTTCGAGCAGGTCTGCGTTGCGCCTGCTCTTCTCTCTCAATGCGGTCGGATCGTCATAACCCTTGTGGACGATCGTGATCTCCGGCAGAGGTTCGACATGCAACCCGATGCGCTCGATGGACGGCAGGAGCTGCTCGTGTACGCGGCCCTCCCACTCGATTCCCTCATCGTTCGGGAACAGGCGAATCTGCAGGAACTCGCCCGCGCCCGAGCCGTCGATACCGGAGACGACGCGCAGCAGGAACGCTTTCTTTTCCTTCGAGATATGACGCCGCAGCGCGGCCGCGTCTTCGGGCCTGATCCTGTCGTCGGCGTCGAGCCAGAGAATCCAGCGGGCCCGCATCTTTTCCAGACCGAAGTTTCTCGCGGCGGAGAAATCGTCCTCCCATTGACGTGAGAATACTTTGTCCGTATATTTTTTCGAGACTGCGATTGTATCGTCGGCCGATCCTGTGTCCACAATGACGATTTCGTCGAAGCATGTCGCGACCGTCGGCAGCAGCTCGCGCAGGTTGTCCTGTTCGTTCCTTACGATCATCAGTAGGCCGAGCGAAGGCGGGCGGCCCGACGCGGCGGAAAGTATCCGGAGATTATTTTGGGCTGTGGGGCTTTCGGGGTTGATTTCCAGTGCGCGCCTGAAATGTCTTTCCGCCTCGCACGTGTCTCCGACCTGAGCGGCGATCACACCCAGGTTTGTGAGGCTCTGCGCATCGTGCGGGCAAAGCACCAGCGCCTTTTCAAAGGCTTCGCGCGCATCGGCGAGCTTTCCCTGATTGAAGAGCACGATCCCGAGGCCGCGATGGGCGGGGGACAGCTCCGGCCTGAGCCCGACCGACTTGCGATAGG
>CBDUSG010000060.1:0-10119 GCA_965369575.1 uncultured bacterium
CCATGAACGCGTGGAAGAACTGGACCAGCGCCGCAAGCCGGGATTGTCCTTCGGCAAGCTTGTCAAATGGGTGGTCATACTTGGCGTCGCGGGCGGTGTTCTGTATTATATATTCGTTGCTGAAGGGGTGCGCAACGCCGGCGACTTCGTCAAAATGATAAAAGGGCTCATTCCGTAACCAACCCGGGGGAAAAGGCCATGCTCAGGAATTGGAAAAGGCTCTTGGTCATCTTCTTCACTGTGGGAATCCTCTATGGGGGCTGCAACACCAACGGGATCCTGGCTACCGAAGAATGGTTCCGCGTGAAGAATCCCAAGCTCTCCATGACGCCCAAGGTTTGCTACATGTTGGGCACATCCGCATTTCGGACTTTTCGGTACAGCCTTGCCATCGAGATCATCGACCGCAACCTTAAGGATTTCCCGTATGAAAGCGCCGCGGTCGACGCCAAATACAGGCGGGCCGTATGCTATGAAAAACAGGGCAATTACAAGCAGGCGATCACCTTGTACGAGAAGTTCCTGCTCGAATATCCGAATGATAATCGATACAAATCAATCGTGACCAGGATCACTAAGCTGCGGGCGCTCCATGCAGAGAATTAGCGAGCGCCGCAACCGCGCCTCGTCTGTCCCAATAGTATCGAGATAGGGCGGACCGCCCCCGCCGACAAGATAGAAACAGCGCGGCGCTCCGGATTTTTGCGCCCGCTCCCTTCCGATCGGAAAAGAAAAATGGCACCGTCCGAGACAAGTTCCCCTTCTTCGCAGATCGTATCTCCGGCGCGGTCGGTCCGCGGCGAGATCGAGGTTCCGTCCAACAAGTCGATTTCCCACAGGGCGGCCATCGTCGGCGCCATTTGCGAGGGGCACGTGACGGTCGACAATTTCCTCTTAGCCTCCGATTGCCTGGCAACGCTCGAGGCGATGCGCATGCTCGGCGTTTCCATCGAAGAAAACGGACCGGGACGATTCGAGATCGAGGGTGTCGGGCTTTACGGCTTGAAAGAGCCTGCCGATACGATCGATTGCGGGAACTCGGGAACGACAATGCGATTGATGGCGGGGCTGCTGGCCGCCCAAAACTTTTCCGCCCGCCTGACCGGGGACCAATATCTCAGACAGAGACCGATGGATCGCGTCATCCTTCCCTTGCGCCAAATGGGCGCAAAACTCGGCGGAGAAGGCGGCGACACGCTGGCGCCGATCGACATACAGGGCTCCCCGCTCAGCCCGATCACGTATGATTCACCGGTCGCGAGCGCCCAGGTGAAATCGGCTATCCTGCTCGCCGGCCTCTACTGTGATGGGAAAACGACGGTTCGCGAGCCTTACAAATCGAGGGACCACACCGAGCGAATGCTCCACGAGCTTGGCGCGCGCATCGAAGTAGGCGAGCTGACCGCCTCGGTGACTGGGCCCGCGACACTGCGCGCCAGGGAAATCGTCGTGCCCGGCGATATCTCTTCGGCCGCCTTTTTTGTCGCTGCGGCGGCTATGATGCAGGACTCAGAGATTCTCCTGCGCAACGTCGGCCTCAACCGGACCAGGGCGACATTTTTGGACACGGCCCGGGGAATGGGCGCGGACATCGCGGGGATGGACATCGAGGACGACGGCCTCAGCGAGCCCGTGGGCGACCTGGTCGTGCGCGGCGGACGCCGGCTGAAAGCCGTCCGAATCGGCGCGGACGATATCCCAAGAATAAGCGATGAAATCCCCATAATCGCAGTAATGGCGCTCAGCGCGGAGGGCACGACCATCATAGAGGGCGCGGCCGAGCTCCGGGTGAAGGAGACCGACCGCCTGAGCGCGATCGCCGAGAATCTTTCCGCCCTCGGAGCGCAGATTGAGGAAAAACCCGACGGGCTGGTCATTCCGGGCCCGCAACGAGTGAAAGGCGGCACTGTCGACAGCTTCGGTGACCACCGAATCGCCATGGCGATGGCGATTGCAGGCCTCGTAGCGGACGGGCCGGTCACCATAACCGACACCGACTGGGTGAGCACCTCTTTCCCCGACTTTTTTGATGTCCTGCAAAAAGTGGCCGTTCGAGACTAGAAAGGGTGTTTCGAAGATGGATAAAGAGACAATTTTCACGGAAACCGCGCCCAGTCCCGTGGGACCTTACTCGCAGGCGGTCAGGGCCGGCGGATGGCTGTATCTTTCCGGCCAACTCCCGATTGCGCCCGAGACCAACCAGGTGATCTCCGGGACGATCGAGGAGCAGACCGAGCTTGCGTTCAACAACGCGAAAAAGGTGCTCGAGGCAGCGGGCGCATCACTCGAAAACGTGGTCAAGGTCACCCTCTATCTGGCAAATATGGACGACTTCGCCAAGGTCAACGAGGTCTACTCGGGCTTTTTCCAGATAAAGCCTCCGGCCCGCTGCGCCATCGAGGCGGCACGGCTGCCGAAAGACGTGTCGCTAGAAGTCGACATGGTCGCATATCTGGGCGAATAGCGCCGGCCGTCGGCTGCTGCAGCGATCTGCCGTAAACCACTCTTTTATCGCCGCGACAGGGTCGGCGGGATCCCCACTGTTTCAAAAGCAAACACCCCGGATATATCGTGTTGAAACGAGCTGCCGTTCCATCCCGCCGGCGGGGAGAAAACCCGACCCCACCCAAGGCAAGCAGCAATCATAACATCTTACGTTTCAAGTTGTTACAGAATGTCGCGCTGAATGACCTCGCCCATGGGTTCCTGGCACGAAGCTTGCCACTCTAAAGAAGTAATTTATTTGGCCAAATTGGAGGATTTTCGGCATGAATTACAGATATTCCTACTTCCAGCACGGGAGTCAGGGGCACGAGTCGGAGCCGAGATTCGGCGATTCCGAGCATTACTTCTGGGAACCCGCAGGCGGATTGTTCGGCAGGTCGTTCTCAAGCCGGTTCGGAACGGAAGGAGGGCTCGTGCGCTCGCTTCCATGGATAGGGCTTGCGGCCATCGGCATCGGCGTCCTGATCGTCCTGTTCCCGATGCTGCTGGTGTTTGCCGTGGCGGCCGTGTTTTTTTCCGCCGGAGCGGCAGCCCTGGCCCTCTGGTGGCAAATGCGAGAGCGCTCACAGGCGCATTTTGACGCGGCCTACGAATGGGACCGCGCAAGGAAATGGTTCAAGAAGCGTTTCGCATGATCGCGAGTCAGCACCGCGCTCGATCCCCGAAATACGAGAACACTCGAAGCAGCGCGCTAATCATATATAGTTTTGTCTAGCAAGCGCGTTCTTGCCCCGATTTTGGCCCTATCGGAGATGTCACCATGAGCTTACTACTCTTTCACCATTGAGGTGTGCTGTCTTCCCATCTTCGGCAACCTGATAAATGATTTTTTCTCCTTCCGTAAGGTCCCTTAAGAGCCAGGCAGGCATTTCACCGGAAGAAACCATTTCCTGCAAGTTCTTGGGGTATCGATTGTTTGACTTAAAAAAAAAGTTTAAATTGATCTCCAAATATTGAATCTTGCCTTCAGTGCTGAGCAGTCTCATTTCGGAGGGCCATGTGGATGGTTGTCCAAATGTGTCCCCTTCCAGAGTAAAGCTTTGAAAATCTTCAGATACAGAATAAGCAAGCCCCCTCCTCATGATTTCCTCCCATTCGCTACCTGTAGCCTTGTGGGGTATTTCGTGTAATTCCTTTGGGTAGCGGCCATTGGCGGAGTAGTATCCTTTCAATATGATCCGCAATCTTATCGTCATTTGTTCGCGCGACATTTCCGAGAGCGGTGATCCTCCAATACCTCTCACAAACCAACCGTCTTGGCCTATCTTGTAAGATCCATAGCCTATTCCAGGAATATACTGGGTTTGTTCAAATGTGCCCTCTTTCAAAAGGGATTCCTCGACAAGCGTCTCAAGATATTTGGGATATCTTTGGTGTTCGGCGAAATATAATGATAATGCTTTCCTTACACGGCGGACTTCCCAGGAGGAGGGGGGGCCAGCGATAAATAATAGGGGAATCCCGATCACCAGTCCACCGGAAACGATGATTATGGCGAGTCGTCGTTTCTTTGAATATGAGTGGTTGTGGCGTGACATCACAGCTTTAACCCAAAACCTGCATCAATTAAGGTAAGGTCACCTAGGGTCCAGATTATTAAAACCTGCGTTAACCAAGCAATTGTGTGCAGCATCATCAGCTATTCGGTGATCCTCTACACCGACAAGATGAAATGCTTCATGAAGTATCGACATCCTCCTTTCCCTTTCATTGCAGGCCCTTTGGCAGAGGTGAAGATCTGAAGTTTCCGAATCCCAAACATAGGCAACGTAGCCGTACAGCAAACACATTAAATTGTAGCACGCTTCTACATGCACAGTCGCATTCAGAGCATCCCATTTAGACCTTGGCGGAACAGTAAGTTCATCAAATTTCGCATCGCACCATGGAGTCCGAGATGCAGCTGTTGCTACCGCCACTGCCTCGTAGACATCAGCGGGAGTGGAAGCAGCAACAGTCTGTCCAGGTTGCGGCGAAACTCAATACTCCAGATATGGTTCCTGTACGCCGGTCTGAGGCGTGCGCATGGGCGATGGCTTTGCCGTCACGGCCATGCTGCGTGCCCAATTCAATCTATGGTTCTCACATTCGCCTCGATATCCTTGTACTCCACGAGTTCGCCCGGGAGCAGGCCGATATCGGACCATGAGCTGAGGCGCCTTATGAAATCCACACTCCCCGAGGGTCTCCATGAGACTCGGTACGAGCCGGGGGGGAGTGCCTTGAAAATATACCTGCCGTTGGCGTCGGTCTTTGCCAGAAATTCAGCTGTTACAGAAGCGGCATCGCCCTTAGACGAAAAGGGCTGAAGGTTGGCAAGGGAAAATTCGGGCTCTTTCGATAGCTTCACCTCGCAGTCTGGCAGAGGTTCGCCATTCCACAGCACCCGGCCGAGAACCCGGCCCGTTGAGGCCTTTTGTACCTCGGAGGCGATCGTCATGTCAATGTTTTCGCGCCCCTCCCTGAAATCTTCGAATTCCTGCTCGAGCCTCAACATTCGCTGTCCCACGTCTCCTTCAGCAGCCCCCACGACCGCCGGTCGAATCGAGCCCCGTATTCTGTCCTTGGGCAGGATGATTATCAGGTTGTCGCCCCTCTCCTCGATATAGATGTCGAATGACCGGGACTGCATGGGGCCATCGCCTTGCTCGACGCGGCGTATCTCCGACTTGGGTACTCGGATCAGAAAGCTGTCATCGGATTCCTCGACGATCCTCCCCTCGAAGCTTGTTTCCGCATCCTGTCCGACAAATATCTGGTCGGCCAGACAGATGCCGCCTCCGAGGCTTGAAGGCAAAAGATATAGCGCGACAAAAAGCAGAACGACTTTGTAGTGTTTCATTGATGCCCTCCCCTTCTCCGTTCCGGGACGAACGGGTAGTTCCTGTCGACATTTCATTTCTGTCATATGATATCATTTTCAAGCGGAAAACCCGCTATGATTCTTCCTTGACGCCTCCTTCAACACCACCGCCCTCAGGCCCTCGGCCGAGCCTTCGAATATGGCTGACGAGCTCTGCTATTTGTTCCTGCGTGAGCGTGTTCCCCCACGGGGGCATCTCATTTGACAAACCCGAGGACTGTCCGCCATTGGCAATGGTTTGCGCCAGCTGCTCGTCTGTTCTGGCGTCGACCCTCCGTGAATCGGTAAAATTTCTGGGCGAGATCTTGAGGTTATAGGCGTTCAGCCCATCACCGCGCCCCTCTTCGCCGTGGCAAAAAAGGCAATGATATCGATATAGTTGCTCGCCCCGCGTCACGGATATTTTCGGCAGGTCCGTAAGCTGGGTAATCTTGACGGAGTCGGCCGTGTCCTCGTCGGATTGCCGCGGGCCGCAGCCCGAGAGGGCCGCGAGCACACAAGCAAGCATGACGAGCGCCACGACGGGCGGGAAAAAGAGCCGCCTCATGCCCCGTCCTCCTTTAATGTCATCAAGAATGCCGTAAGGGCCAGAGCGTCTTGCTCGGGAATATTCAGGTTGGGCTCCCTGCTTGTGGGTTCATACTTCTGCGGATCGAGCAACCGGGTGTAGACCCATGCCGGATTCAGCCGTTCGCCCGTCCTATTGAGGGCCGGGCCGTAGTATCCTCCGCTGTCTCCGACTATATGACACGAGGCGCATGCGTACTTTTCATAATACAGCGCTTTCCCTCGCTGGACCATGGCTTCGTCCAGCGGGCCTATGGTTGACGGTATCATATCGTCGCGCAGCACAAGAAAGATATAATCGGCTATGAGTTCGGCGTGCTCGCGGCCCATTTGGAAGCGAGGCATCCTTTCCTCGAGAGTGGGGCGAACCGCGTAAGGCAGCAGCAGATAATCGACGAGCCACTTCCTTTGCACAATGCTCCCTTCTATTGAGAGATCGGGCGCCAGATTGCCTCCGCGACCCCGGATCGTGTGGCAGACCAGGCACTCATATTCCTTGAGCAATTCGGCGAAAGGCCCCTGGGGGTTGTATTCCTGCGCCTTCGGTCCGGGAACAACATACTCCCCTCCCTTTGGCCTGTCGGCATACCCCATGAGGGCCGCCGTTATCAGCGCGGCCTGTCTGTCGGTGAATTCATAGTCGGGCATCTTGAGATTGTCCGCAAAAACGCGTGGATATTTCACCTTGACAAAGAGCCAATTGGGAAGTGACCTTTCAATGTCCGTCCGTCTGAAATCCAGCCGATACACCGGCTTGCTCCCGATGCGGCTGAGGTCGGGGGCGATCTCGCCGCCCTTTACTCCCTCGGGTAGCTCATGGCATCCGTAGCAGCCGTACTTCTTTGCGACCTCTTTTCCCCGAGCCGCTTTTTCCGGATCGAAAGGCGGCGATTCAAAAAGTTCGGACCGCTCTTCCGGCCAGAGTTCTCCCATTTCCTCCCATAAATATTCGACAACGGCCACCAGGTCGGACTCATTGAAGTTAAAGTGGGACATCCGCGTTCTCGGAAAATAAGCCTTCGGGTTGCTCAGCCACGCGTAGAGCCACTTCTTGGAGACTTTATCCGCCACAAAGGTCAGGTCGGGACCGATGGTGCCCCCTTTGCCCTCAATGGCATGGCACGTGATGCAGCGAGACTCGCGGAATCTTATCCTCCCTGTCTCGTACAGATCGTCACTTTCCTCGCTTTCAGCCGGAGGAACGGTGATTTCCACGTATTCGCTCCGTGAGGTCATCAGGAACTCGACGAGCGCATCGATCTCTTCGTCGGACAGGGAGAAGTCCGGCATATAAGTTTCGGGAAGGTAATCCTTCGGGCGTTTCAGCCATTTCTTGAGCCAGGCGCGCGAGACCTTGCTTCCCAGACCCGTCAGGTCGGGACCGATCATCTGCGGTTTGAGATCCTGTATTTCGTGACAGCCCACGCAGCCCGCCGCCCGTACCAGGCGTCGGCCCTCGGTAAGTACTGGAGCCTCGGGAATATCCTCGGCCAGATGACACTTTCCACACGACCCTTCCGTAACCTGGGCCGGCAGGAGAGGGAAATTCCAGTTTTCGACGTGGCCGTGAGCTTCCTCCATGTTTGTGGCGAGCCCCTGCCCGCCGTGACACGTGGTGCACCCGAATTTCGCCGGTGGGTGCGCGGAAATCTTCGGATGCGTTCTCAGCGGCTCTTCGGCCTCTTTGAAGTTCGGGTCTTCGACGGCGATGTGACAGGTCCGACACCGGTCGGTCACGTCCAGGGCCGGAATCCAGTCCTGTTTAATCTCGCGGGAAAGGGCCTCGATTTCTTCCCTCATCACGGGCTGATCCACCGCCCGGGCGAGCTCGATGTAGTATTGCCTCTGAAACATCATCCACTGCGGCCGATGTTCCCAGTATGCGGTTATGACAACGAGAACCAACACCGCAGCTACCAGAGCGGCAAAGAGTCTATCCATGACAAGCAATAGCTAACACCTCAAATGTTGAACCACGGAGTGGTGATTAAATATTTCACCCCGAAGACGAGTCGAACGATGATTTTTCCGATCACGCCGAACATCATAGCGGTGAGCGTAAAAACTATCAGGTAGCGGACGGGGCCCATGACGCGATACCAGTTGCGTCTGAGAAGAGCCGGCAATCCGATGGAAAGCACGAAGTATGCCGCCACCAGGGGAACCCCGATCATATTGGGCATGTTCCAGGTGGGAGAGAACTCGCGCGGCTCCGACCAGCTTTCCCAGGGCCAGTACCACCCCCAGCTCGGTCCTCGAAGCTTGCTCCCGATGAATATCAAAACAAACCACATGGTCAGACCGAACGCGAAAACGGCTATTCCCGGCAGGCGGGTCCCGGCTTTGTAAGCTCCAACGTGTTCTCGCGTGGGGTCGAGATACGGGATGGCTACCAGGCCGAGGACGATGAAGGTCGGCAGCATGACTCCGGCGATCCATGGATCGAAATAGACCAGCAATTCCTGCAGCCCGAGGAAATACCAGGGCGCCTTGGCCGGATTAGGCGAATGATTCGGATTGGCAATTTCTTCCAGGGGAGCGTCGAAGACGAGGGAAACCACCCATAGAACCACAAGTGCCAAAAGAGTTGCGATGACCTCGCGATACAACAGATTAGGCCACACGAGAACTTTTTTTCCACTTTCAGCCATCTCTTTATTTCTTACAGCGGGTGCGATATGCCGCCGTCTTTCCGGATCCTCCAGAAATGAACGGCCATCAGAGCCACCATCACCAGCGGCAGAGCCACGCAGTGTAGAACGTAGAATCGAAGCAGAGCGTTCTGGCCGATAACGGTCCCGCCAATCAGCACGAACCTCATGTCGTTATCGACTCCTGTCACGGCAAAAGGACCCTTGTGACCCAGCAAGGGGGCGGCCCCCGCCATGTTGGTACCGACCGTTATGGCCCAATACGCGAGCTGGTCCCAGGGCAGCAGGTAGCCGGTAAAACTAAGAAGCAGGGTGAGCACGAGCAGCGTCACGCCGAGGACCCAATTGAATTCCCTCGGAGGACGGTAGCTGCCGGTGAAGAAAACCCTGGCCATGTGAAATATGACCAGAACCACCATGGCGTGGGCCGACCACCTGTGCAGGTTGCGCAGTAATTTGCCCAGGCGTACGACATAAGCGAGATCCTTCATGTCGCGGTAGGCCCGGCCCACATCCGGCACGTAGTAAAACATCAGCAGCACGCCCGTCACGGTAAGTATTATGAACATCAGGAATGACAGACCGCCGAGGCAGAATGTGTGGCGGATCTTTATTCCATGGGGATGGACCTTGGTCGGATGGAGATGAAGGAATACGTTTGAAATTATCGCGCGTATGCGAATGCGGTCGTCACGCGGTATCCCATGGCGGAAAACCGATTTCCAGACCTGCGAATCGGTCAATTTTTTTATCAGCTTTTCCACGACGGCCACCTATGCCACATGCCTGAGGAAGAACTTCGCGGACTTGCGCTCGTCGGTCCCGTTGACCTGAAGCGATTTATCCACGACCAGCTGGCCGAAGGGATTTACCTTGACCGAGGCCCTGAAGAGCGACTCCGGAGCGGGGCCGGCCACAACGTCGCCGTCAAGGTTGTAATTGCTCCCGTGGCAAGGGCACTTGAAGAGCCCTTCGTCCTCGAACCAGTTGGGCGAGCAGCCCAGATGAGTACAAATGGAGATGAGCGCGTAGAGTCCCTCGGATGTGCTCACAATCCATACTCCACGGCGCTCTTTCAACTCTGTGGCCACAGTCCCCGGAGGATAGTCCTCCGGCCGTCCGGCGAGAAAGATTCGGGGGGGCTCAAAAAGAACTTTTGGAAAAAGGAAGTCGCCAATTCCGCCCAGCATTGCGAGGACGGCGCCTGCAACGCCGACTACACCCGCATGGAACAAATGGCGCCGCGTTACAGTTTCTTGTTGCCCGGCCCCTTCGGGTGTTTTTGTCACGGCTGACTGGGCCGCCATGTCTCATCCCACTTTCACGAACTCGCATCCAACCACGCCGACGCCGCGCTGCAGGGCATCGCGTTGCGCGCCGCGAGGGGCGTCCCCCCGAGAAACCCCGTTTACCGTCTCAGCGAGAACTCGGTCTGAACGACGCCCCCCTCGGGGACGGTTACCGTCTGGGCTCCCTCTTTGAGCTTGTCGTGCCAAGTCTTCAGCGTATAGGTGCCCGCTGGAACATTGGGGA
>CBDUSG010000061.1:0-10031 GCA_965369575.1 uncultured bacterium
GCTTTGGGCCAGGTGGGCGAGAAAGCCGTTCGGCTCGGGCACGCTCGGCTACCTCGCGAGCAAGGACATGATGGACATGACCGCAATGGTCGTCGGCGGAATGGACAAACTGATGAAAAAGCCGCGGCAGGTGGGCATCACCAGCATTGTCAGCCCCCTGAAAATCGACACCGCCCAGGGGCACGGCATGAAAGTCTTCATCGAGCACAATCAGCCCGTCACGGTGACGCCCGAGGCCATGGGCGGGACGACCGCGCCGGTAACGCTGGCGGGCCTGCTCGTCCAGCACAACGCCGAGGTGCTCGCGCACATCACTCTCGCGCAGATCATCAAACCCGGCGCCCCCGTGATGTACGGCACATGCTCGACGGTCGCCGACATGCGCACGGGCAACGTCGCGATAGGCTCGTTCGAGACCGGCCTGGTCACCGCCGGCTGCGCCCAGCTCGCGCGATCATACAAGATTCCGTCGCGCGGCGTCGGCGGCACCACAGACTCGAAGGTCCTCGACATCCAATGCGGATTCGAGCGAATGATGAACCTTTACCACGCATACATGGCAGGCATCAACTACATCACTTGCGCCGGCACGCTCGAGGGCACACTCGCCGGCGCGCATGAGCTGATGGTGCTGGACAACGAGCTCGCCGGCATGGTCCGGAGGATGGCGCGCGGAATCGAGGTCGACGACGAAAGGCTGGCCGTCGACCTGATTAACGGCCTCGACTGGTCCGACAGCTACATGGACAGGATGCACACCGTTAAACATTTCCGCGGCGAACTGCACCTCTCCGACCTGTTCGACCACACCGTCCGCGACGCGTGGGTGAGCGCCGGCTCGAAGACGGTGCTCGACAAATGCGCCGAGAAGGTGGAAGAGATTGTCGCGAACCACGAGCCCAACAAGCTGAGCCGCAGGCTCGAGGACGACATGCAGCGGTTCATCGATGAAGTGGCCGCGCGCCCCCTCGATGAATTCTATAAGCATGAAGGGATGTCGGCCGAACTGCCGTCGTACGTGCCGGAAATTCCTGAACCGCGAAGGAAAGGATTCAGCGATGCCTGATAAGGGAAAGAATTCCGAGAAATACTCGATGCAAACACGCATGGTGCACGGCGATTGGAAGCAGATGAAGCTCGACTACAGCCATGCGCTCGTGCCGCCGATCTCCTCGTCAGTCACGTACAGCATGGACACGGAGGTCTTCGGCGGCAAGAAACCGCTCGAGTTCCTTATGGAACTCGAAGACCTCAGCCGGCTGCCGTTCTATCACTATCAAAGGTTCGACGACCCGACTTGGTCGCTTCTCGAGCATAAGCTAGCCGCTGCCGAGGGCGGCGAGACCGCGCTCGTTTTCGCCACCGGCATGGCGGCGATCACGGCCGCATTGATGCTGAACCTCTCCGCCGGCGACGAGGTCGTGTACCACCATATCAGTTATGGAAACACCCACGCGCTCTTGACGGGAACGCTCCCGCGGTTCGGCGTCAAGAGCGTCGGTCTTGACTTCGGCGATGAATCGGCGCTGGCCGAGGCGATCAATGAAAAGACGCGCATCGTCTACTTCGAGACGCCGGTCAACCCGCTTGTAAACCTCGTCGACATCGCGGCGGTCCGCAGGATAGTCGACGAGGCCGAGGAGCGCCTGGGTCGCAAGGGGCGTATCAAAGTGATTGCCGACAATACCTTTCCGTCGCCCTTCTGCCAGAGACCGCTCGAACACGGCGTCGACACGATTGTGTGCAGCCTCACCAAATCGATTGCCGGCTTCGGCGCCGACATGGGCGGCGCGATTGTTATTCCGCAAGAGGAGCGGCCCGCATACGTGATGCATCGCGAGGAGACCGGCGGCACCATCTCGCCGAAGGCGGCGTGGAATATTCTGATGTTCGGGCTGCCGACGCTCAAAGTCAGGATGAAGGCGATGCAGGAAAGCGCAATGCAGATCGCCGAGTTCCTGGCGGATCATGATAAAATCGCCAACGTCAATTATCCCGGGCTCGAATCGCATCCGCAGCATGATATCGCGAAACGACAGATGCGCGATTACAAGGGCGAGTTCGCGCCGGGCTCGATGCTCTACTTCGAGCTCGATACCGACGACGACAGGGCGATCGAGCGCTTCACCGGCCACGCCGGCGATAACGCCTACTCCGTCTCGCTCGCGGTCAGCCTCGGACACGTGACGACTCTGCTGGAAAACCCGTACAACATGACCCACCTGCTCGTGCCCGAGGAACACAAAAAGGCCATGGGCCTGAAACCAAGCGGCATGCGCTTTTCCGTCGGCCTCGAAGAAGCCGACGACATAATCAACGACCTCAAGGAAAGCCTGGATAAGATCTGAGAAGTGAGAAATATTTCTCAATTTTTACTTTCCTCTTTTTCTCTCTTGCGGCGAGTCGCCGCCGACCGGGAATACTTCGTATCCCTCCTTTTACGCGCATTGGTACTGTCAGCAAGGATGCGGAGCATCCGATGGGTAGGTCCTGCCCCCAGGAGAAAAAATATTGGTTAGTGCGCGGCGGCTTCGCCGCCTCGCACTAACCTTACTCTCAGATAATTTCAGCCGTAATATTTCGCTCAAGTTGATGCCGATCTCTCATGCCGATGGCAGCCCGTAGCAAGGATGCGGAGCATCCGTGTCGGCGGCGACTCGCCGCAAAGATTCTCTATGCCTATTGAAGCTCTTCTTTTCGATTTCGACGACACGCTCGTTGTCGAGGAAGCGTCGGCCGAGGAGGCGTTTCTCGAGGCGTGCGAGCTTGCGCGCGAGAAATACGGAATCGACCCCGCCGCTCTCCATGAATCGTTGCGCCGCTGCGCGCGCCACATCTGGAAAGCGTCCCCCACCCATCCGTACTGCCGCACCGTCGGGATAGCCTCGTGGGAGGGCCTGTGGGCGCGTTTCATAGGCGACGACCCGAACATCGAGGCGCTGCGCGAGTGGGCGCCCGAGTACAGACGCGCGACCTGGTGCGCCGCCCTGTCGGAACACGACATCGACGACACTCCTTTAGCCGAGCTGTTGGCGGAAACTTTTCAGGAAAAGCGCCGCCGCAAGCATATCGTGTTTCCTGACGCTGAAGACGCGCTCGAAAAACTCAAGGGGCGTTATGCGCTCGGGCTCATCACAAACGGCGCGTCCGACCTTCAGCGCGAAAAGATCGAGGGCTCAGGACTTGGGCGCTACTTCGATTCGATCACCATCTCCGGCGATATAGGCGTCGGCAAACCCGACCCCCAAATATTCGAGGCGGCGCTCGATTCGCTCGGCGCCTCGCCCGAGACAGCCGTAATGGTCGGCAACAGCCTCGAGCGCGACATCGCCGCCGCCCAGGCCGTAGGCATTCGCGCCATCTGGCTCAACCGCTCAGGAGCCCCATGCCGCGGCGATGTTAAACCGTTTGCCGAGATAAAAAGCCTTGCGGATTTGTGTAGAGCACTGGAATAGATTATCCGGTCCCGGCTTTGCGCAAAAGCGAATAAGGGGCGGCGATGAGGTCGGGGAGGCGGACGGTCTGGTTGGGTTGGGCGGTGTCGAGGAGGGCGCCTTCTTCGTCGATGATGGATTCGACGATGTGTTCGAAATCGTTGCCGTCGGGTTGAACGCATTCGATTGTGTCGCCCTTTTGGATGCGGCCGCGGACTTCTACGATTGATCCTCCAGAATCGTTTGCGATCACTAATCCCACAAATGAATGTGTGCTCGTTCGGTCGGCGCCGCCGGCGGGCGTGAGGCCTTCCTGCATCTGGCCGAGGTAGAAGCCGGTAGTGAAATCGCGATTGCTGGTCTTTCGCAGCTCGGCGAGCCGCGCCGGCTCAGCCTTGTAGCCGGTGGGATCGGCGTGAAATGAGTCGAGCGCCTGCCGATAAGCGCGCGTCACCACGCCTGCGTAGTAGGCGCTCTTCATTCGGCCCTCGATCTTGAGCGCTCGCACTCCTGAGGCGGCGATCTCGGGAATATGCTCGATCATGCACAGGTCGCGCGAGCTGAAGATGCGCGCACCCTCGGGCCCCTCGCCGACGTCTATGATATCGTCCGGCCTGGTTTCCTCGGTGAGCGAATATGTCCAGCGGCACGGCTGCGCGCAGTCGCCGAGGTTCGAGTCGCGTCCGACGAAATGCTTGCTCATGAAGCACCTGCCGGAGTAAGCCATGCACATCGCGCCGTGGACGAATATCTCGGGGGCGACGCCGGCGCGCGCGGCTATCTCCTCGATCTCGCATAAACTCAGCTCTCGCGCCAGGACGATGCGCGCCGCTCCCATTTCCCGCCAGAATTTCGCCGTGCGCCAATTCGTCACATTAGCCTGAGTGCTTATATGGATGGGAATTTCCGTCGCCGCTTCGCGCGCGAGCTCGAACGCGCCGACGTCCGAGACGACGACCGCATCCGGCTCAAGCGCCGCGATGGACTCGAGCCGCTCGTGCATTTCGGAAAGATGCTCGTTATGGGGAAAGATGTTGAGGAGAACATAGACGCGCACGCCCTTGCCGTGGGCATAGCAGATGGCCTCGGCCATCTGCTCGGGCGAGAAATTCTCGGCCTGCGCCCTCAGGCTGAGGCTGCGGCCGGAAAGGTAAACGGAATCGGCGCCGAAAGCGACCGCGACTTTCAGTTTCTGGAGGTTTCCCGCGGGAGCGACCAGTTCGATCGGCGCATTCATTACTCTAGCCGCGTTCGTTGAGAATCTGGTATTTGCGGACGGCCCTGTTGTGTTCTCCGAGTGTGGGGGAAAACTTGTGGCGGCCGTTGTTCATCGAGACGAAGTACAGGTAGTCGGTCTCGGCGGGCCCGAGCGCCGCCTTGAGCGAGGCGAGGCCGGGGCTGCAAATCGGCGTGGGCGGTATTCCCGGGTACAGGTAGGAGTTGTAGGGCGAATCCATTTTCAGGTCGGCGTAGGTGAGATGTATCCCGTAGTTGTCGAGCGGATATCTGATCGTCACATCGCATTGGAGCGGAATATTGCGTTCGAGCCGATTGTAAATCACGCTCGCGACCATGGGCTTTTCGTCGTCGTACAGCGCCTCCTTCTCGATGATCGAGGCCACGGTTACGGCCTCGCGCAGGCTCGGCGCGTCTGCCGCGCCGCGTTCCCCTATTTCCCGGGACCACACGGCCCAGAACCTGTCCACCAGCACCCGAATTAAGTCCTTGGTGGAAAGCCCCTTTGCGACCTTGTATGTGTCAGGGAACAAATAGCCCTCGAGCGTTGTGCCTTCCACGCCGAGCTTTGCGCAGAATTCGGGATCGTCAGAAAGGCGCATGAATTCTTCGCCGTCTCCGAGCCCCAATTCGGCGAGCCGCCCCGCGATTTGTTTCACCGTGTAGCCTTCCGGAATAGTAAATTCATGGAGCATTACGCGGCCCTGTTCGAGCCGGGATAGTACTTCGAGCAGCGACATCGGAGTTTCGAACCTGTATTCGCCGGCTTTGAGATCGCGAGTAGAGCGTCGGGCGGCGGCCGCAACAGTGAAGAGCAACTCGCTCGATATGACGCGTTTTGCGGCAAGCTTGTCGGCTATGCCGGACAGACCGGCGCCGGGCTTGATCTCGACGACCTTGAATTGAGGGCGCCCGGCCGCGGCGGCGGGGCCCGCGGATGACAATGCCTTGTTAAAAAAATGGACCGCCAACCAGAGCAGGATGACGAACAGGAAGAAGCCGACGGCGACCATTTGTTTTCGGCGCCGCTCGCTCCGTTCGTCCGACGCGGACGGGTCCATATCGGGCCTGTTCCTGGGCTCTTTCTCCGGGCTGCTCATCGCTCGATGGACTCCGTATTCTGTTGTTCACCGCCGTCGCGCCGGGATCGAGGTCCGCGGCAGTCGAGGTAATGCTGGAGCATAATCTGGGCGGCCACCGAATCGACCACCTTGCGCCTGGCCTTTCGCCGAACGTTTGCCTCGATGAGCGACGCCTCCGCGGATACGGTGGTGAGCCTCTCGTCCCATTCTTTGACGGGGATGTCGGTGCGGGTCCTGAGTTCGGCAAGAAAGCTTTCGACCTTTTCGGTCTGCGGGCTGGAGGAGCCGTTGAGCCTTTTTGGGAGGCCCGCCACGATTTCCGACGCGCCGTACTCTTCGGCGGTTTCTATGATGCGCTCAAAATCGGCCTTGCTCCCTGAGCGCTCGAGCGTTCCGACCGGCTGCGCCGTTATTCCTATCTCGTCGCTCACGGCCATTCCGACTCTCTTGTCGCCGATGTCGAGGCCCAGAATTCGCTCGGTCGTGTTCATGCCGCCCCCTGGATCAGCCGCCCTTGATGATGCGGTCGACCATGCCCGGAACGGCGTCGAGCGCCTCTGAGAGCTTCGAGACGTCCTTGCCGCCGGCCTGCGCCATATCCGGCCGGCCGCCGCCTCCGCCGTTTACTATTTTTGCAACGTCTTTCACGAGGTTCCCGGCGTGAACCTTCTTGGTAAGGTCTTTCGTGACTCCGGCGATCAGCACAACTTTGCCGTGAGAGACGCCGCCGAGGACGACGACACCGGATTTCAACTTTCCCTTGAGCGAATCCGCCGTATTCCGAAGGTGGCCGGCGTCGTGGTCGTCGAGCCTCACGGCAAGCACTTTCATACCGTCGACTTCGACCGCGCCGGCAAGCATGTCGTCGGCGCTCGTTGTGGCGGCCGCTCTCTTTACGCGGGCCAACTCCTTTTCGAGCCGCTTCCGCTCCTCGAACAACTGGCCGATCCTCGCCGGGATGTCCTCCCTCGTCGAGTTCAGCGCGGAGGCGGCCTCGTCGAGCAGGTCCTCGTTGTTGCGAACGGTCTCATAGGCCGCGCTTCCGCAGACGGCCTCGATTCTGCGCACGCCGGCGGCGACGGAAGACTCGGAGCTTATCAGACAGAGTCCTATGTCGCCCGTGGCATGAACGTGTGTCCCGCCGCACAACTCGAGGCTGACGTCGCTTATCCTCACCATGCGGACTTCGTCGCCGTATTTTTCACCGAAAAGCGCCGTGGCGCCCTGTTTTTTGGCTTCGTCGAACGAAACGACCTCGGTCTCGACGGGTATGTTCTCGCGTATCCGCTGGTTGACGAGCGCCTCGATGCGGCGGAGCTGCCCTTTGTCGATCGCCGCGAAGTGGGGGTAATCGAAACGAAACCTGTTCGGGGCCACCATCGAGCCGGTCTGGTACACGTGTTCGCCGAGGACCTCTTTCAGCGCGCTCTGGAGCAGATGAGTGGCAGAGTGGTGCGCGGCGGTGTCGTATCGAAGGTTTTCGCTCACGCGTGCCGTCACTGCCTGGCCCACGCGAAGCTCACCCCCCTCGAGACGCACCTTGTGAACGGTCAGGCCGTCGGCCGGCTCCCTTGCACCTAGCACGTGCGCCGTGAGCCCGCCGGCCTCGAGGACGCCCTTGTCGCCGACCTGCCCGCCCGCCTCGGCATAGAACGGGGTCGCATCGAGCACGACCTCGGCCTCCGCCTCGGCGCTGACGGAATCGACTGGCGCCCCGTCGCTTATTATCGCCGTAACCTTAGCGTCGGTAGTGAGTTGTACGTATCCCAGAAACTGCGTGGCGGGCAGTTTCCGGGCGAGTTCGGCATAGGCGCCTTTTTCTTCGGCGGCCTCGTAACCGGCGAAAGCCGCGCGGGCGCGCTCTCTTTGCTTCTGCATCTCGTCTTCGAAGCCGGCTTTGTCGAGTTCGATGCCGCGTTCGAGGGCGATCTCCTCGGTCAGTTCCACCGGGAAACCGTAAGTGTCATAGAGCCTGAAAAGCTCTTGGCCGCTGATCTGTCTTCTGCCGGATTTCCGCAGGTCTTCCACTATATCGTCAAGCAGGGCAAGGCCTTGCGCCAGGGTCTGTATGAAGCGTTCCTCCTCGGTTTTGACGACCTCGCTTATGTGTTCGCGCTTGCCCTCGAGTTCGGGATAGGCCTCTTTGTAAGTGTCCACGACCGAGCCGACGATCCTGTACAGGAACGGCTCGGTCATCTCGAGCTCGCGACCGCGCTGCACGGCGCGCCGCAGAATGCGCCGCTCGACGTAGCCGCGGCCCTCGTTCGACGGGAGCACGCCGTCGGCCACGAGGAACGTGATCGCCCTGATGTGATCGGCGATGACCCGGTATTGCGAGACGGCGTCCTTGGGGTCCACGCTCGTCAGCGAGGCCGCATATTCGATTATGGGCCTGAACAAGTCGGAGTCGAAGTTGGACTTTTTTCCCTGCACCACGGAGGCGATGCGCTCGAGTCCCATGCCGGTGTCGATGTTCTTCTTCGGGAGCGGCTGGAATGTGCCGTCCTCCTGCCGGTCGAACTGTGTGAAAACGTGGTTCCAAATCTCGACATAGCGATCGCAATCGCATCCGACCTCGCACTCGGGGCGCCCGCATCCTATGCCCTCGCCGTAGTCGTAAAATATCTCCGAACACGGCCCGCACGGGCCCGTCGGCCCCATTTTCCAGAAATTATCGTCCTCTCCCATGCGCTTTATGCGGCCGGCGGGGACGATTTTCTTCCAGATTTCGAAGGATTCGTCGTCGTCCATGAATATCGTGATCCAGAGCAAATCCTTGGGCAGGCCGAGGGTTTTGGTGACATATTCCCAGCCCCACGCGATGGATTCCTCCTTGAAATAGTCGCCGAAAGAGAAGTTTCCGAGCATTTCGAAGAAAGTATGATGGCGCGCGGTTTTGCCGACGTTGTCTATGTCCGAGGTCCTGAAACATTTCTGGCAGGTCGCCGCCCGCGTGTACTTGGGCGGAACGGCGCCCAGGAATTCGTCCTTGAACTGTACCATTCCGGCGCTCGTGAACAGCAGGGTCGGATCGTCCGGCGGCACAAGCGGCCAGCTCGGCTTGATGATGTGGCCATGCTCCATGAAAAAGTTCAAAAAGCTTTCGCGAAGCTCGTTTCCCGTCATTTTTCTGTCCTTCAACCGAACTCAAGAGAAAGTTTCATTCAGCTTATGATATAGGCTAAGTGGGCGTATTATAACAAGATATTCGGCCGTTTTCAAATCATTTCGCGGTTGCGGTGAATGAGACGGGGAATTGGCGAACGCGGAATGGAGGAAGAGCCCTTCACACGCCTGTTGCCATGATTAAACGGGTGGATTGGTTAAAGGTCGACTTTCCGGGGCGTGGGAATGGTTGGGTCTTGACAACATAGCATAACTCGCAGAACTCACCATAAGAAAAGGAGCCGCCACAATGGACGGCTCATCTCCTCGATGACTAAATTACTCACCCGTATCATGCGGCACGGTGACGGTTGCGCCGGCGGTTGAGCTGTTGCCAGTGCAATCTGCGGTCCGCGCCCGACTTCCCCGTCGGAAAAGTCTTGTGATACAAGGGATATCTCCATCCATCCGCCTTCGCTCATATTATGCGGCTGCTTGACTTGGCGCACGGGCCGCAATATAATTTGCCGCACAGGGCTGGGAAAACCTTAACTTTTCCGGGAAGGCAGCGATGCCGCCTCGCGCGAAACCGCTCATGATACAGGGCACGGGCTCGAACGTCGGCAAGAGCGTGACGGTCGCCGGGCTGTGCCGCGTCTTTTTGCAGGACGGCCGTCTGGTCGCGCCCTTCAAATCGCAGAACATGGCGCTCAACTCGTTTGTCACCCGCGATGGCCACGAGATGGGACGCGCGCAGGCGGTGCAGGCGCAGGCGTGCAGGCTCGCGCCCGATGTGAACATGAATCCCGTGCTGATCAAGCCTTCGAGCGACTGCATGGCGCAGGTCGTCGTGATGGGCAAGCCGGCGTTCGACCTGCACGCCGACACGTTTCTCTCGTACAGGGGGCGTGTCGAGGCCGACGTGCGCCGCGCCTACGAAACGCTCGCGGGCGCGTACGACATCGTCGTGATCGAGGGCGCCGGCAGCCCGGCCGAGATAAACCTGCGCGAGGGCGACATCGTCAACATGGCGATGGCCGAGATCGCCGACGCGCCCGTGCTGCTGGTCGGCGACATCGACAAGGGCGGTGTGTTCGCCAGCTTCGTCGGCACGCTCGAACTTCTCGAGCCTCACGAGCGCCGGAGGATCAAGGGGTTCGTCATCAACAAATTT
>CBDUSG010000062.1:0-9970 GCA_965369575.1 uncultured bacterium
CGAGCGTGCAAATTCGAGGAGATTCCAAACGAGATGTACTGCTGCGGCCAGGCGGGCACGTTCCACGTGTTCTATCCCGAGATCGCGCAGATGATCGGCCGCAGAAAAATCGAGTCCGTCTCCGGCTCGGCCGCCGGCGAGATCGCCACCGGCTGCCCGGGGTGCATCCTCCAGCTCAACGACCTGATGACCGCCGCGGGCGAGACCAAAAGGGCGCTGCACACGGTCGAGGTCCTGGCGCGGTCGTGCCGGCGCGCGCGATAGAGCCGTCTGACCGTCTTCATTCCTTTCCGAACCTGATCATGTAATCGTCCATCGCGTTGCGCACCTTGCGGGCAAGAAGAATAGTCGCGATGAGATTGGGTACGATCATACATGCGAACATGATGTCGGAAAAATCGAGGACGGGCTGTAGCTTCCATACTGCGCCGATGAAAAGCACGCCTATGTACATCCATCGATAGGGCGTTATCGCCCGCGCTCCGGCCAGGTACTCGATGCATTTCTCTCCGTAATACGACCAGCTTATCATCGTGGAATACGCGAAGAGCGTGACTCCCGCCGAGACGACATATTTGCCGAAACCGGGCAGCCCCGAGTCGAACGCTCGAATCGTCAGATTGACTCCGCTCAGGCCTTCTGTGTCGGCCCATGCGCCGGTCGAGATGATGACGAGCGCGGTTGTCGAGCAGATAAGAATGGTGTCCACGAACGGGCCGAGCATCGCGACAAGGCCTTCCCTTATCGGCTCTTTCGTTTTCGCGGCGGCGTGCGCTATCGGGGCCGAGCCCAGGCCGGCCTCGTTCGAGAACGTCGCGCGGCGGACTCCCTGCACCAGCACCTGCCGGACGCCGGCGCCGGCGAATCCTCCGAAGGCGGCCGTCCCGCTCAGTGCGCCCTCGAAGATCATGCGTATGACCTCGGGCATGACCTTGATGTTCATCAGGATGACCGTTATCCCGCCGATCATATATATGACACACATGAATGGCACGATGCGCCCGGCCACTTGTCCGATCCGGCGAATGCCGCCGATGATGACTATCCCGACCGCGAAGGCGAGCAGGAGCCCGGTGACGAGCTTCGGCACCGCGAAATGCTCGTTCAGAGCAGCGGCCACCTGGTTGGACTGGAACATGTTGCCGGCGCCGAACGCGGCAACGAACCCGAGCACGGCGAAGGCTACCGCCACGGGCTTCCACGATTTCCCGAGGCCCATCTCTATGTAATACATCGGTCCGCCGCTGGCCGAGCCGTCCTCGTGAATGTTGCGGTACATCACCGCGAGCGAACATGTGGTAAACTTCGTGGCCATCCCGAAAAGCGCAACGACCCACATCCACACGAGCGCGCCGGGACCGCCGACCGACAGGGCGATCGCCACGCCCGCGATATTCCCCAGCCCTATAGTGGCCGAAAGCGCCGCGCTCAAAGCCTGGAAGTGCGTGATGTCGCCCTCATCCTCCGGACTGTCATATTTTCCCCTGAGCACGTGGATGGCGTGGAGGAAGCCCCTGAACTGGATTCCCCTGCTCAAAATGGTCAGATATATCCCTCCGCCAACGGAAAGCACTATCAGCGGAAGGCCCCACGCGTAACCGACGGCGACGGCCAAAACTTTGCTCACGGCGTCCACTCGTTACCTCCTGTTCCGGTCGGGGAAACCTGCATAGTGATTCCTGCCCGGCTCCCGGCCTCTCAGCCCTTTCATATGAAATCGGACGCGGGCGCAGGGAGTATATATCATCGAATCCCAAATTGCCAAACGCTCTAGTGTCGTGTCAACCGTATATTGTTGGTTTCAGCGGGATTCTATTTGGATCGTGGAAACATAGCAATTATGATCGCTGAGCCTCAGATTTTCGCCCGCTTCGGTCATAAAGCTCGAAACTTCCTCCGTGCTCTCGACTGCAAAGTGATAATCGGAACTCTCGACGCCGAATATGTGATCAATGCGGGAATCGATATTCGTGAGCCTTATGATCCCGGCCCGCTCGACGATTGTTGTGTACTCTATGCTACCGGGCTTGCAATTCATGTCCCCCACCAGGATTGCCGGAACGGCTTCCGTCGACGAGCTCTCGATAAACTCCGCCAGTTCCTTCATCTGGACGATGCGATCGTCGACGTGCAGATCGTTCTGCCCGTCGTATCCGGCGACTGCATGAGTGTTATAGAAGTCAAGATAACCGGAGCCTTCCGGCAGCTTTATGCATGCGCGTGCGGCCCCCTTTCCAGCATACCAATCGCCCTGCCAGGGTTTATACCATTTGCCGTTTTTGCTGTATCTGCGGAAAGAGGTCTCCTGAATCGGAAACGCGCTGATGACCATGAGCCCGCTGCCGACCATGCCGCTGGGATAATATTTCCAGTATTTCAACCGGGAATCTTCAAGCTGCTCGAGCAGCAGCTCGCGATCACTTTCAACGAACGCTTCCTGCAGGCCGACGAGGTCCGGATCCAGCTCTGCCAGGAATCTGCCGATCTCGCGCATCCGCTCCCTATGATCCGGGAAGACGTAGGAGTCCCAGACATTGAACGTGACTATTTTCAGCGTGACCGCTCCGGCAAACTCCTTTGCGGCCGGATATTCGGCTCTCTCCGTCTCCTTCAAAGAGCATCCGCCGACAGCCAATGCCCCGATAATGACGGAAAGAAATGAAATTTTTGACACTGGGTTCATTGGCGCTCGGCGGCCTTGCGAAAATCGATCAGTCCGACCTGCGCCATGGCGGGCACCAGTAAAAGGTCGGCCACCAAGGCGACGATCAGGCACATGGGAAGCAGCGTGCCCATCATCCGGGTCGTGTAATAGTCGCTGAGCGCAAAGGGGGAAAAACCGGCGGCCAGGATCACGGTCGTCATGACGATGGCCCGGCCGGCGTAGTTGAAGGTGCTATGGATCGCGGCCGTCGTGTCCGGGCTGCGGGCCTCTTCTATGCGGTATCGCACGAGAAAATGGATTGTGTCGTCCACCCCGACGCCGACGGCGATAATAGCCATCACGAAGACGTCAGAGTCCACGTAGTCCCAGGTTCCGCCGACGTATCCTCCCAACACGAGCAAGGGAAGGATGTTGGGAACCATCGACCACAGCCCGGCGCGGAACGAGCGCAGAGCCAGCATCATCATAAAAGTGACGGCAAGCAGAGAGACCGACAGGCCTCTGCGCTGTCCCGCCAGTGTCTCGTCCATCCAGTCGCCGAGCAGAAAGGTCAGCCCCGACGGCTCGGCCCTGGCCGACTCGCCCAGAATCTGTTTCGAAAGGGCCACCGCTTCGGCCGCCACCGAGGCGCTGGCGCGAAAACCCTCGTCGTTCAACCGCAGCGTGATGCGCATCCTGCGCCGCTCGAAGTCGATCAGCCTGTCCAGGTCGCGGCCGCCTCCCATCTCGAACAGCAGAAGGTATTGCGCCATGGCCTGGCGCGTTGCGGGCAGCGGCCCGGCGTCATCCACGTCGACGTTCAGCTCGCCGTGAATTTTGCGCATCAAATCGACGAGCGAGAAGGCGGCGTCCACCCTCGGCAGCCCGGTCATCGTGTCCTGGAATTTTGCGATGCGCCCGAAAATCTCCGGATCGAAGAGACCGTCGGCCTCGGGCACCTCGATGTAGATGTCCATGCCGGTGGTCCCCGTGAAATGATTCTCGAACCATGACAGGTCCCGACGTATCTTGCTGTCCTTCGCGAACCGTTTCGAGAAGTCCGCCTCGACCTCGAGCCGTGTCAGGCCAAGCGCGGCGAGCGCCAGAACCAGCCCGAACGCGGCGATCACCGCCCTCGCATGCCGGGTGGACAGCCGCTCGGCCCCCGCCAGCAGCCGATCGAGCCAGTCATGCACGCGGGAAGTCGGTCCCGCGCGCAGGGGTTTCGGTTCCGGCATGAACGAAAAGATAATCGGCGCCATCGTCATGGCTATCAGCAGCGCTACCGCCACGCCGAAGCCGAGTATGAGACCCATGGTGCGGAACATGGGGGTAGGCACCAGGGAAAGACAGATAAAGCCCACAAAGGTTGTCAGCGAAGTGTAGACACACGCCTTGCCGACGTCCTCGGCCGAGTTGAGGATCGCCTGCCGCTTGCCGACGCCGCGGCCCAGCTCCAGAAGATACGCCGAGCACAGGTGGACGACATCGGAGAACCCGACGATGATGATCACGGCGGGGACTGTCGCCATCAGGACATTGACCTCCCGGTCGAGCTGCACGGCGAGGCCCATAGTCCATATCACGGCCAGCAGCGAGGCCAGTGTCGAGACAAGCGCCGGCCACAGCCTGCGAAACATCAGCCACACGGTCAGCAAAAGTATCGTCACGACGAACGGGAAGATCGTCCTGAGGTTGTAATAGGTCTGATCGACCACCTCGGCGATCGTGACGAGGAATCCGGCGCGATGTATCTCGGACAGGGCGAAACCTTCATCCTCGAAGATCCCGAGCACGTCACGGACGATCTCCGGCCCGCGCTCGGCCGGCATGTTGAGCTGCGCCTCCTCGTCCACCTCGAACAGGAGCGCCGCAGATAGGCCGTCGTTCGAGACGATAAGCCCGCCCACAAGCGAATCGTCGCGGAGCGCGACGACAAGATCGGGAATTCGAGAGGGGTCCTCGCGCGCGTCGTCGGCATAGTTCGAGATATACAGCGTCCCGTCTTTTCCCTCGATTCTCTGCGCGTCGAGAATGCTGAAGACCCGGCCGATGTTGTCCAATCTCTCGATACGATCCACCGCGCGTCGCAGCTTTTTCTGCTGGTCCGGCTCGAGCAGGTCGGGAGATTCGAAGGCGAAGATGTTGACCTCCTCGGTGCCGAACTCCCTCAGCCGCTCGAGGTAGGCCGCATAGGCGGGACTCTCACCGAAGAAGAGCTTGTTCAGCGAGGATGCGACAACGGCGCGGGACACGCTCAAAAGCGACAGGGCGGTCAGAGCAAGAAAGATCGCGCAAACCGTGAGGCGATGGCGCAGGACAAAGCGGAAGTAGGCGGTCATCTATTGCGAAGTCCCCAATATCAAGATTCCCCCCCGTCGTTGGTTGTCACGCGTTCCCAGGAAAGAGGCCCCACTATATGTGTTTCAGTTTTCGCTGTCAAGGTGACCTTTTGCTTCAGCTTCTTCCCTCGAGGGTTTCTTTCCTTCGCCGCTCTCGGCCCCGTTCTTGCCTTTTTGCAGGCGGCTGCGAGGAGATTTGCTGGAATCCTTGATAAAGCTGATGAATAGTCGGATGAACGTGAAAAGGAACAAAAGGACCACGCCGCTGCCGAAGATACCAATATTCTTGTAGCCCTTTATGAGGAAGGCAGCCAGGATGAGGATGACGAAAAGGAGGACGAGCCCCGTGCTCAGCTTTTCCGCCAGCTCGGCGAAATTCTTTCCCTGCAATTTTCGAGGGAGGTAGGCGACGGCGAACGATAGCAGCATGGCAACCGCCAGCCCGACGGCGAGATACGCGTGGATGCCCTGTTCGTCACGCCTCGCCATCATCAATATTGCCGCCCCGCACACGCCGCCGATCCAGATGAGCGAGAGAAAGATGATCTTAATTTTCGATTTGGGCTTGGTCATCGCCGGTCGGATTCTCGCGATAAGCGTCGGGCCCCGAATCTTGGCCCTCTCCTCTTCATGACCGGAGCGCACTCTGTATCGTCAAGTATACATCATCCACGATAGCGCCGCCGGATCGCGCCGGTCATCATCCTGTCTCCGAAATTCGTCACGGAACATCGGATACTTGAGAATACATTGAAAAAGTGATAATCTGCTCACGGACTTCAGAGGCAAGCGCAACTGATGCCGTCAATTGTCCGAGCACTTCCATAGAGTCCCCGACGGATCGGGAAAGTCCCCGCCCGGGCGGGAGGAAAACGATGCCATCGCGCGGAAAAAGAGAAGAGAAAGCCTTGATGGATGCCGCGGCCGGCGGCCACACCGAAATTGTCAGAATGCTTCGCGAGGCCGGCGCAATCAATTGACCGTCCGCGCCGGATACGGCAAGAGACCGGCCCAAATGCCCTCTTTTTTTGAAACCGCAGGCCTCGGGGCGAGTGAGTCGGAGAAGCGTCCGAAATATTCGAGCCGGGGCCGGAAGAGAACGAAATGCCGCTCAAGCTGATACTGATAGGCGTGGCCGTAATCGTTTTCGTGCTGCTCGTGGTGGCCAAAGTGATTAAGACCACTGCGCAGATAATATCGGTCGCAGTCGCCCTGCTCATCGCCGCTCTGGCGCTTTCGAAAGTGCTCGGATAAGGCTCGAGCGCCCCCGGAAGGTGCGGCAGGCGCCGCCCGTATGCCGGCGAAAAAGCGAATGCGTGAGCGCCTCGCCGTTTCCCGCCGTCGCCCGCTCGAAATGGCGCCCACCCTCGCCCGATGGCGCCGGGAGCGAAAGGAACACCCAATGCCGCGCAGACCGATCTCGGCCCTCACACTCGCGCTGGCGATTTCCGTCGCCGGATGCGGAGGGCCTTCTCCTGAAGAATTCCTCGAAAGCGTCGAGCGCGGGGACGCCGAGACCGTGAATTCGATCCTGGCAAAGGGAATAAATCCGGATGCGAACGACGAGAGGGGCAGGACCGCGCTGATTGTCGCCGCTGCCCGAGGCCATGCCGAACTGATCGGACCGCTTCTTGATGCGGGCGCAGACATCAATGCGACGGACACCCTCGGCCAGACCGCTCTTTTTAAGGCCGCATCAAGAGACGACGCGGGGATCGCGGCCGCTCTGCTCGAAAGGGAAGCCGACCCCGAAGTAGCGGACGCAAACTCGCTGACGCCCTTGATGGAGGCGGCGCAAAGAGGTCGCCTCGAGGTCGCGCGGGTTCTCCTCGAAGGCGGCGCCGACCCGAATGCGAAAGACACACGCCTGATGACGCCGCTGTCGCTGGCGGCCTCGAAGGGCCACGCCCCGGTCGTGGGGCTGCTAATTGACAGCGGAGCCGACCCGGACGCCGGGGCCGAGGGTGGAGTGACGCCGCTGATGATGGCGGCGCGGGGCGGACGCGTCGAGGTTGTCCGTATCCTCCTGGAGGGCGGGGCGGATTTGAAGACGAGGGCAATGAGAGACGGCATGACCGCTCTCGCCGGCGCCGCAAGAAAAGGCAACGCCGAGATTCTGCGCATGTTGTTGGATAAAGGGGCCGAAGTCGACGCCAAAGACGCGGGATCACGCACGCCACTGATGTGGGCGGTTAGGTCGGGAAAGCCGTCCGCGGTGAAGTCCCTGCTCGACCGCGGCGCAGACGTCAACGCAACCGCGGACAACAACGGCTGGCAGGCCTTGGCGAGAGGGATGCTCTCCGGTGGCGCTCCGGCCGACCCGACGTCGGGCGCGCGCTCAGATCCCAAAGGCGGGACCGAGCGGGGAGTGACGCCGTTGATCTGGGCGGCTCAGGCCTCTGACCCCCGGATTGTAAAAATGCTGCTGGAAAAGGGCGCCAGGGTCGATGCGAGAGATTCTGGAGCTTATACGCCGCTGATCTGGGCCACACGGGCCGGAAACGCCGTGGTTATGATGATGCTGCTCGACGCCGGAGCCGACCCCAACGCGACAGGCAACGACGGCAAGACGGCCATGCTTATTGCCTTGAGAGGCGGACGCATGGACATCATAGAAATGCTATCGGGGCGCGGCGCCAAGCTCGACGTCCGCAATGAAGACGCAGTGGCGGCGGCGTTCTCGACCGTAATGAAGGGGCGTGACGACGTCATGAGATTCCTGCTCGACAGGGGTCTGGACGCCAATGCGCAGGAAGGCAATGCCAACTGGACGATATTGATGTATGCCGCCTTCTACGGCCGATCCGATATCGTGAAAGCGCTCCTCGAGAAGGGGGCCGATCCCAACTTAAAGAACAGGGAGAACATCACGGCCCTCACTGCCGCGCAATCCGCCGGCCAAGACGAAATAGCTCAGATGCTGATAGAGGCCGGCGCGGCGGGTCGCCGCTGACAGTACTGCGGCTATGTGATCCCCCCAAAGATATACCGATACCGGGGCCCGCGGCGGCGAGTCGCCGCTGACGTGAGATACTTCGTATCTCTTCTCTAAAGGGCAGTCGTTCGGTGCGGCGGCTCAAGTCCGGCTCGCGGAGGAAAGCGATCTGTTGAATGAAATCCTTGAAGACTTCTCGCCCGCTCTGATTGCCGACGCCATCGAACAGAACGGGATCGAAGGCTGCAGAGCATGGGCGGTCTGGCGCGAAATGGATTTCCATGAAGGACGGGACATGGCGTGGACGATCACGAATGTCCCGTTCGCGCTGTTCAACAATGTCCTCCGGGCGAGAATCGCTCCCGAGCGGCTCGAAAAAGAGATCGAGGCGGCGCTCGATCGGGTGAAAGCGCGAGGAGTATCGATGGCATGGTGGATCGGGCCAGATTCAAGACCCGAAGATTTGGGAAAGCATCTCGAGAAATTTGGATTCACTCTTGCCGCCGACTCGCCGATGATGGCGGCGGACCTGTTTTCGTTCGAGGAGAATCCGCCAAGACCACGAGGGCTTGTCATCGATGAGGTGACCCATATCGCGGCGCTCAGGACCTGGAATCGAATCATGACCGACGTGTACGAATTCCCGGACTTCGCGCGCGCGCCGTGGTTCAACATGCACGCCTCCATGGGGCTCGGCCCGGCTCTTCCATGGCGCCACTTCCTGGGAAAACTCGACGGGAAGCCTGTCGCCACAGCGTCGCTCTTTTTCGGGGCCGGTGTGGCGGGCATCGCCAACGTCGCCACGGTCGAGCAGGCGCGGGTGCAGGGAATCGCGACGGCAATGACGCTGGCGCTGGCGCGCGAGGCCCGGCACAGGGGGTATCGAATAACCACCCTTTTCTCCTCCAAAATGGCGGAGAAGATGTACCGCAGGCTCGGATTTCAGGAATACGGCAAGGGCGGCTTTTACATTTGGACAAACGAGTGACACACGAACTCGATCGGAAAACACGCGGAGGTGGGCAAAATGACGAAACCGGTGAAACTGGACAAAGACGGCGGCACGGCGATACTGGCACTGAACCGGCCCGAGGCCTACAACGCATTCAATCTCGAAACGGTCGAACTGCTGGCGGAACATCTTCTCGCCCTCGCCATGGACGATGAAATTCCGGTCGTTGTGATAACGGGCGAAGGCAAGGCGTTCAGCGCCGGCGGCGACCTGAAATGGGCGCTCGGACAGCCTTGCGAAAACGCGGCGGCGCTCCACAACCTTGCCGCCCGCTTTCATCTGGCCGTGCTCGAGATCCGACGAATGAGAAAGCCCGTCATAGCCGCAGTCAACGGTGTGGCTGCCGGAGGAGGATTCTCGCTCGCGCTGGCCTGCGATTTTCGCGTCATGGCTAAATCCGCAATCATGAGGCAGGCCTACACAGCCGCGGGCCTGTGCATCGATGGCGGCGGCACGTTCACGCTCCCGCGAATAGTGGGCATGGCGCGCGCGCTGGAAATCGTCGGATTCGACAAGCCCATCTCCTCGGAACAGGCGCTCGAATGGGGACTGGCGACGAAAGTCGTCGACGACGGCAAGGCGCTCGAGGAAGCATTGGACATGGCGCGCGAACTGGCAAAGGGCTCGGCCAACTCTTTCGGATGGTGCAAGGAACTGCTGAACGACGCGTTCAGCACGCCGTTCGAAACCCACATCGAGCGAGAGCGGTTCGGCCTCCAGCAATGCGCGTCGCATGCCGACGGCATCGAGGGACTGAACGCGTTCGCGGAAAAGAGGAAGCCGAACTTCAACGGCGGCGCGTCGCCTTGTGGGGGGCAAGTTGCCCCCCACACCCCGACATGAGATGCTGCGCATCTCTTTCCTGACGGGTATTGACGGCTTAATCCGTTTTTGTACCAGTAAGCGCCTCTCGCATCGGTCTGTGTCAAAAAACGTTGTTTAATAATCGGTCTGACTGATTCATTTCCAGCGAGAACCCGTCCCATGCGGCTGCCACATAGCCGACGCAAGGATACGAAGTATCCGTGGATGGGGGC
>CBDUSG010000063.1:0-9882 GCA_965369575.1 uncultured bacterium
TTGTTTACACAAGCGGTGCGACGGGCCGATTCCCTTGCCTTCGCCAGTGCCGGCAACAGGATCGCAGCCAGAATACCGATAATAGCGATGACCACCAGCAGCTCGACAAGGGTGAAACCCTTATGGCCACGAACCAATTTACTCATACTGTTTACTCCTTTCACTCTGGGAGATTGCCCACAATCCCTCCCGCACTTACAAACCTTCACGCCGCCTCCTGCGGCGAAATTAGTGCAGTTTACGGAGTTATACAGCAAGAGCTTTTGCGCTAATTTATCCCCCCCTCTGTGGTCTTGGTCGGCCGATATATCAATCTGCGGACAAAGACAGGCAATATTGCTGATAGATTGATTTATGGCATGCCTAACAATATTATTGCATGTATGATCTATATATCACATGTTCTGGTATCTGTCAAGCGTTTTTCCGCTAAAATTCTATACTAAGCAATTGATACTACCGTACAAAGACAGCGGGTGGCTCGATTCCCGGCGGGCGTGTCACGGTATTGACCACCAGTCTAATCGCTTCCGTCGGCGCAAGCCTCGCCAGGCTCGGAAGACTGTCAGCGAAGGTGCCGCGGTGCGAATCATAGCGGGTCTGAAAGAGGCCGACCATTTCCAGGATGAGTGGCGGGTTTCTGAATTCTCTGGCGGCGGCCTCGCACAATCGAGTAGGAGGCGGGGTTGCCTCCTACTCGATCTGCATCGGCGCTTGTAGTATTCTGCTTGAAACGGTAATATATTGTCCGACACCACCGCACCGTTTCCATAATCGCCAAACAGACGCCCATCAGGTCCTTGACTATTACCGCGAAAGGATGCAGCGATGCTGTCGGTCTATTTCGATGTGGTCCCGTGGAAGATCGTTCTCACGCAGGCGCTGAGCCGCATCCACGACGGAGCCAAGTGGTCGCGCCTTTCGCCCCTGCGGATGGACGACCTGCCCGAGCCTGAGCTGGCAGGGCTCGGGTGGGTCAAAGTGCGCGTGCATTCGTGCGGGCTCTGCGGCTCCGACATGCATCTGATTCAACTGGACATCAATCCGCGCGCCAGCATCGCAGCCATCCCCGGCATGAAGCGCATTTTTCTCGGACACGAGATATACGGAGAAGTGGTCGAGGCGGGAAAAGATGTTTCCGCCCTGAGGACGGGTGACAAGGTCGGCTTCAACGGGTTTTTCCCCAATTGCAAGGCCTATGAAATCGAGCCCTGCCCCCCGTGCGCCGAGGGCAACTACACCCTCTGCCTCAATCCGCACATGGGCCGGTTGCCCATGAACCGCGGCGGCGGATTCTCCGAGTTCATGGTGGCGCACGAATCGCAATGGGTCAAACTGCCCGACGATTTCACCGAGGATCAGGCGTTGATGACCGAGCCGCTGGCCGTCGCCGCGCACGCCGTCCTCAAACATCCGCCCAAGCCCGGCGACAAGGTGCTCGTCATCGGCTCCGGCACCGTGGGCCTGAATACCGTGCAAGTCGTAAAGGCTTTTGAGCCAAAGGCTTCCGTGACCGTGCTCGCGCGCTATCCGGCCCAGGAAGAGATGGCGCTGCGCCTGGGCGCCGACACCGTGATCAGGGGTGGAGACACCTACAAGGCCGTCGCAGAGGAAACCGGCGGCCGCCTCTTCGAAGGAATGCTCGGCAGCCGCATGATGCTCGGGGGATACGACATCATCCACGACAGCGTCGGCTCTGGCGAAACGTTTCAGGATGCCCTGCGCTGGGTCAGGGGACAGGGCGCAATCGTGTTCAGCGGTGTCGAACTCACGCCGCCGAAGATCGACATCACCCCGATATGGCACCAGGAGATTCGGATCACGGGCATAAACTGTCACGGACACGAGCGTTTCGGCCCGGTCCCGCGGACATCGTTCGAATGGGCGATAGATTTGATCCAACAGGGCAAAGTGCAGACCGCCCCCCTCATGTCCCACCGCTTTCCGATCAAAGAACTCAGGCGCGCGATCGATGCCATGACCAATAAGGGACGCGAGCCGACTTTTAAGATTGTCCTCGAGATGTCGGACAGAGCATAGCCTGGTGTCGTGTCAACCGTATATTGTCCGGTCTCGCGTTTCCGTAAAATAGTGCTATAATTTAATGGAATAGAACGAGCACGAGGCGGAATCGGCCCAAAAAGCCAGAATTTCTCGGCCTGCGGCCCTGAAAAAGTGGGGTGCTCGTGTGAGTTCCATGGTGGATTTCTCCACAATCAGAAGAACTCCGGGCCATTGAAAATGCGAGCAGGGGAGACCATCTCCGGAAAGGAGCGGGAAAATGAGAAGAAAAAGCGTGTGGAGAGTTGCGATTCTTGTGGTCGGTTTGCTGGCGATAGGAGGCTGGCTGTATGCCGCTGAGCATCCTGAGAAAGCAAGCGCCGCGGAACATCCTGAGAAAGCGAGCGCCGCGGAGCATCCTGAGGAGGCGGGCGCCGCGGGCATCACGAAAGAAGAGCTGGCCGACGCAATCAAATCGTACGTCAAAAAGGATTCAGCGCTGAAGGGCGGCTATTTCATGGTCTATGATTCCGCCGCCGGCAAGCCGATCATGCTTTCTCTGCAGAAGGTGCACGAGGATCGTCTTTCCAGCATAGGTCACGGAGTGTATTTCGCCTGCGCGGATTTCGAGACCCCGGACGGGAAGGTGTACGACCTCGATATTTTCATGAAAGGCCCCGACAAAGACCACCTCGCCGTCACCAAGGTGCTGGTTCACAAGGAGGACGGCGTCGCGAGATACACCTGGCACGAAGAGGGCGGAAAATGGAAGAAACACTATGTCGAGGGCAGCGCTCCCAAGGGCAGCGCCTCGAAAGGCAGCGCCACTGAGCATGAGCATCCCTCCGAGCATCCAGCCGAGGGAAGCGGCACGAAATAGACCGATGGCGGGGGCTGGAAACCCTTGGGGTCCAGCCCTTTGTCTTTTATTCGGTGTGACTGGCTAGTCATGAATGCGTATCGAGGAGACGATTTAGTTAACAGCCGAATCAAACGCACCCTGCTGTCGCTCGCAGCCGTCGCACTCGCGGCCGGCATATCCCTGAGCCTTTGGGCTCCGGAGGCCGAGCCCGGGGGCGCGCAGGAGCGCGCGTTCGACGTGACATATCGATTCAGGCTTCGCGACATTCCCGCCGGCGCTGAAAGCATAAAGGCGTGGGTTCCCCTCCCTCTGTCCGACGAGTGGCAAACCCTTGAAGGCTTTCGTGTCGAGGGGGCATGGCCCCACGAGATTATCGACGAAAAAGAATATGGAAACCGCTTCGTTCGGCTCGACCTGACGGGCGCCTCGGCGAAGCAGGGCGGCGAGACGGACGTCACCATGATCTTTCGCGTTAATCGAAGGGCTTACCGCTCGATCGACGAACCGGATATTAAAAGCGAGCGACTTTCGCAGGACGCGTTCGAGAGATTTCTGAAGCCGGATCGGCTGGTGCCCATCGACGGCCGGATCGCAGAGGAGGCGCGCCGTGTGGCCGGACACGCCGAGAGGCCGCTTGAGCGGGCGCGACTCATTTACGACCACATTGTGGGGAGCATGGTCTACGACAAGAGCGGTGCCGGCTGGGGACGCGGCGATGCCCTGTACGCGTGCGACCGGCGCACCGGCAACTGCACGGATTTCCATTCATTGTTCATCGGAGAAGTCCGGTCCCTCGGTGTGCCTGCGAGGTTTATCATGGGACTGCCGATTCCCGAAAACGCCTCCGAGGGGCCAATCGCCGGATACCATTGCTGGGCGGAGTTTCATGATGGCGAAAAGGGCTGGATCCCGATAGACGCCTCGGAAGCGCACAAGAACCGCGCCCGACAGGACGCCCTTTTCGGAGGGCTGGACGCGAATCGAGTCGCCTTCACGGTCGGCAGAGATATCGTAATTCCGGGGGCTGACGGCGGCCTTTTGAATTTTATCATCTATCCTCACGTCGAAATAGATGGCCTCCCGTATTCAAAAGTGGAGACGAGCTTCTATTTTCAAGAGGTGAGCGGGACGGCGTCAAGCGGGAAATCTTTTTAGAGGGCGTGTTTCCCCGAGCGCGCTGCGCCGGAAAAGGTGAAGACAAGCAGGGAGAATATCTGAATGAGAAAAGCCGATGCTATCGTCGCGGCAATTGTCGTCGCGCTGTTTGTTCAGGTCCTCGGGACCGTAAATTGCCATGCGGAGCAGGCCGACGTGCGTAAGCCGCTGCCGACGGCCGAGGAGATCGCCAAGTTGCCGCCCGACGGCGGCCCCGAGTTCAACCGGCTCATTCATGAAAAGAGCCCATACCTGCTGCAGCACGCGCGCAACCCGGTCGACTGGTATCCATGGGGTCCCGAGGCCTTTGCGCGCGCAAAGGTGAATAACCTGCCCATATTCCTTTCGGTCGGCTACTCGACCTGCCACTGGTGCCACGTCATGGAGCGCGAGTGCTTCGAGCATGCCGACGTGGCCGAGCTTCTCAATAAATATTTCGTCGCCATCAAGGTCGACCGCGAGGAACGACCGGATATCGACGAAATCTACATGAACGCCACCCAGTTGATAATGGGGCGCGGCGGATGGCCTAACTCCGTCTGGCTGACGCCCGACAGAAAACCCTGGTTCGCCGGGACGTATTTCCCGCGCGAGGACAGCGCGGGACGCCCGGGCTTCAAGACTATACTCAGGCGGCTGAACGAACTCTGGAACACGCGCCGGGCCGACGTTGAGGCCCAGGCCGAGACACTGGCAGCCACAATCAAGCGGATATCCTCCGAGCCGCAGATCGCAAGCTCCGGCGAACTCTCTCGCCTCCTTGTCACCGCGGGCCTCGACAGGCTGCGCGCCTCGTTCGACTCGCGCTACGGCGGTTTCGGCGGCGCGCCCAAGTTTCCTCCCCATGGAAGCCTCAGCCTGATTCTCTATGAATACGGCCGCGCGGGGGAAGAGCCGCTTCTGGAAATGGCCACGCATACGCTCGATGCGATGGCCCTGGGAGGAATGCGCGACCACGTCGGTGGCGGTTTCCACCGCTATTCGACGGACGAGAAATGGCTCGTTCCGCACTTCGAAAAGATGTTATACGACAATGCCCAGCTCGCTCGGGTTTATGTCGATGCGTTTCGACTCACCGGCAATGAGCGCTATCGGGAGGCCGCGGTCGAGACTTACGAGTGGGTGCTGCGCGAGATGACCGACGAGCGAGGCGGCTTTTATTCCGCCCTCGACGCCGACAGCGAAGGCGAAGAGGGCAAGTTCTACCTCTGGAACCGGGACGAGATATTGGAGGTCCTTGGGGAAGAGGAGGGCGAGTTCTTTAGCCGCGTGTACTCCATCGAGAAAAACGGAAACTTCCGCGACGAGGCGGCCGGCAAAAAGCTGAACAGAAATATTCCCCATCTCAAGAGACCGGTGGCGGAAATCGCCAAGGCCGAAAACATACCGCCCGCGCAATTGCGGGCGCGCCTGTCCGGAGACCGCAAGATGCTTCTGGAGCGCCGGAATAAGCGCATCCGCCCGCATCTCGATGACAAGGTGCTCACAGCCTGGAACGGCCTCATGATCGGCAGCCTCGCCCATGGAGGGCAGGTCCTGGAAGAAGACCGCTACGTCGAGGCGGCGAAAAAGGCGGCCGACTTCATGCTGACTGCAATGCAAAAGGACGGACGGCTGCTCCGGAGCTACAGGGAGGGCCGGGCGCGGGTCAGCGCGTACCTCGACGACTACGCATTCCTCGCCGACGGACTGCTGGACCTGCATGAGGCGACCGGGAACAAGCGGTGGTCGGACGAGGCCGCAGCGCTGATGGACGCGGTCGTCGAGCATTACGAAGATGATAAGAGGGGCGGATTCTTCTTCACCTCCCCGGACCACGAGGATCTGCTGGCGCGCTCGAAAGACCCATATGACAGGTCGATTCCTTCAGGCAACGGCGTGGCCGCGCGCGTGCTCGTCAAGCTGGGCGACCTGACCGGCGCAGAACGATATGTGGAAGCGTCGGAAGAATGCCTCAACGCATTTCTGGGTCAGATGCAGAGGGCGCCGACCGGTACGATGAGCCTGCTGCTCGCCGCCGACATGTATCTCGACGAATTTCCGGGTCGAAAAGCCATCGCGAAACAACGCTCGGCCTCGAGCGCAGTGGCGGCCCGGGCCGACGCCCGCGACCGGCGCGAGCCTGTCAGCGCGGAGGCATTCGCCTCGAGCCTGGAAGTGGCGCCGGGGGGTACTTTCCGGGCGGCCGTGCGGATCGCCATCGATGATGGATGGCATATCAACTCGAACAAGCCTTTGCAGGACCGCCTTGTGCCGACTTTGATCGGCATCAAGGATACGCCCGGGGCGACACTTGGGAGCGTCACATACGCCGAAGGCAAAATTGCCAGGCTGGCATTCAGCCCCGATCCGCTGTCGGTCTACCAGAAGGAAGTTTGGATCGACGCTCGCATCGACGTTTCGGAAGACGCCGCGCCGGGCGCGCTGACCGTCGCATTGCAGGTCGAGGTGCAAGCCTGCGACGACAGGAATTGCCTCGCGCCCGAGACGCTGAAGCTGCCGCTTGTGATAAGCGTAGACGCCAATGCGGCCGCAGGCGATATGAGGCACCGCGACGTCTTTAAATCGCTCGACGGGACCGCTTCGGCCGCGCAGGTTCAGGCGCGAGCGCCGGAAATTCAACCGGCAGTGGACGGCGCCTCTGCCGAAAAAGGTTTTTGGGCGATGGTTTCGGATTTCGACGCCGAGGCTTTTGTCGCCCGATACGGATACGCTCCGGCGTTTTTGGCAATGTATATCCTCGGCCTTGGACTCACGCTAACACCTTGTGTGTATCCGATCATCCCCATTACGGTCGGCTATTTTGGGAGCCAGTCGGGCGGCAGATGGACGCGGCAGCTGGCGCTGGCATGCGTCTTTGGGCTGGGAGTGGCCGTTAGCTACGCGATCGTGGGCACAATGGCGGCGCTCTCGGGCTCGCTGTTCGGGGCGGCGCTGCACCATCCGGCGGTGCTGACGGTGCTGGCCGCCCTGTGCGTAGCCATGGGGTTGAACGCTTTCGGTGTCTATGAGTTGCGCCTGCCTTCGGCGCTGACAAGCATCGTCGGGCGCAACTCGCGTGGAGGCCCGATAGGGGCGGTTCTGATGGGCCTGACGATGGGAATAGCCGGCGCGTCATGCCTGGCGGCGTTCATCGTGAGCCTGCTCGCGTTTGTCGCCGAGAGGGGCAGCCCCGGCATGGGATTCGCAATGTTCCTCAGCCTGGGCCTGGGCTTCGCAACGCCGTTCGTCTTCCTTGCAACGTTCTCAGGGCTCGTTCAGCGGCTTCCGAAATCGGGCGCGTGGATGGTTTACACGAAGAAAGTCATGGGCACGCTCCTTTTTGGCGCTGCGCTGTATTTCCTGAAAACGGTCGTGCCCGACCTGGTTTTCGGTCCGCTTGTTTTTATCTGTCTCGCGGCGGCGGGGCTCTATTTCGGATTCTTCGAGCGCACCCCCGTCACCACAAGAACGTTTAAGTTCGCGCGTTTGAGTCTGGGAATGATTTTCTTTGCGCTCGCGCTGTGGTGGACCGCTCCCGATTCGGTGGCGACATCCGGGCAGAAGGTCGCGTGGCAGCCGTATTCCGAAGAGGCCCTCGAGCAGGCTAAGGCTGGCGGCCGGCCGGCGGTCATCGATTTTTTCGCCGACTGGTGCTTCATCTGCTTCGAAATGGACCGGACGACCTTCGGCGACCCCCGCGTCGTCGAGGCCAGCGGCGACTTTGTAATGCTCAAGGCCGACCTGACGCGCGCGGACACGTTCGAATCTAGCGCGCTGGCGTTCCGCTACGGAATATTGGGATTTCCCACGCTCGTTTTCATCGGACCGGACGGAAAGGAAAGAGAAGACCTGCGTGTTGTGCAGTTTGAAGTAGCGGAAACAATGCTCGACCGATTCGAGAGGCTGAAGAGTGGTTGAGGATATGGTTCCCGCCTGAGGGAATTCGTTCAGGCTCTCGGGTTTATGCCTCTATTCCCCGCAGCCGAACGCGGATATTGGTCGGGTCGGCGGCCGCAGCCGCCTCCGGGTCTCGGCGCCTGAAGCCTAAGAGCCGGCGCGGGCGCTTCAGAATTTCCAGCATGACTTTTTCTCCCTTGCAGATCAACGGCGCGCCCAGGGTGACTCCGTAGACCTTCTTTGCGCCGGCGTCGAGCGGCACATGCGCGCGTCGGGCCGATATCGTGGGATGCGGCGCAAGCGCAAAAGGGGACACCGGATAGAGTTCCAACGAGGAAAATGTGAAGCTCCTGTCGAAAAACTCTCCGTATTCCCATCTGTAATCCACGGCGGTCAATCCGAAAATCATTATGCGACGGGGCAATGCGACCTCGAAGGGGAGCTTTATTCGGACCTCGTCATCGACGAATTCCGCCGCCAGCGGCACGATCGAATCGACGGCCGGCAGCGACCTCAGCATATCCACCTCAGCCAGCAGATCTCCATAAAATTCGGAACTCAACAGTCTGTGCGTAATGTGCCCGGCGTTGGCGGCGAGCCTGCCGGCCGACCGCGCCCGGTCGATTCTCGTGAGGGCTGCCGAGGCTATGCGCGACCGGGCCAGCCCCATCCAGCCGTCCCTCCGAGACGCGGGATTGCGGTTTTTGCCTGAGGCGCTCAGTATGCGCCGGAAGATTTTGGCGTAGTCCCCGCGCTTGAGCGGCCACTCGCCTGTTTTCATGAAATAGTCGAACAGGTGCGGCCACAGGTTTTCGCGTCGGCCCTGCCCCATCAAAAGCTCGAATTCGTAGCGGTTTCGGAGGACGTTTCTCAGCTTCGAGTATTTTATGAGATAGACGGGAGAGCCGTAGTCTGCCGTGAGGCGGCAGACGTCCATCGGCGCGATCCGGAAGGTTCCGCTTCCAATTGTGGCCATGCGCCCGGTCGAGCAGACCAGGCCGCCGGATGCGTTCAACCGGAGAGGCTCGTCAAGCTCCCACCGGGCGCGGCAACCGGTCGAAATCTTGATAAAAGGCGAGTAGCCCTCGGCCGTGAACCGGTGAGCCAATGGCGGGGCCGACGAGGAACTGCGCCTCTGATGGTTGCGTTCCATGGTCGTTACCCGTCTTATGGGAAAGCGTACCCGATAACTCTGCCGGCGGCAACGCGGACGCGCACTTCTTTGAGATTCTTGAAGAGTCTGCCGTTGATATACGTGCGCGACGGGTCGCAGACGACCGCCGCGGTCGCCACCGTCGGCGCAGCCGAACTCGCCATCGCGGCGAGCGCCAGCGGGGCAAGCACGGGAGCCACCAGAACGAATCCCGCCCCCAGCACGAGCGTGAGCGCGATAGCCCCCGCGACAACGTCAGCGGCGCGGCCGGGATTCGTCTCCGTTTCGGTTTCCGGCGAAACCGCCTCACGGATGCCGCTTATGGAATGCTTGACAAGGCCCTCATATTCCAGGGGGGTGTCCATGCTTGTGAGCTTGAGCGTCCTTTCGAGTTCGAGGCGCTCGGGCATTTCCTCATGGGCTGTGATCCTGAAGGATAATTCGCCGGGACCTCGCGCGGGATGGAGGCGAATTGCCCGTACGACATCGCCGCGGCCGAAAAAGTCCAGGGCGGCGGCATTTTCCAGGCCGTCGATGAACATGGGCGTCTCATGGAACACATCGAGCGTGTGCGCATCGTCGAAGACGCGGCCGCCGATGTCCACGTCGAAGGGGCTTTTCGACACGATTGACAGGCGATAGAGCCCGATGATGCGGCGTGGGACATTCCGGATACGCTTCCGAGTGACCGGAGGGGCCTGGCGGGTTGCGACGGCAAGGCTTTTCATGGGCGGTTCCTCCTTTGCGGTGAAACACGAACCCTTTACACCCTTACTATAATTGAATCACATAATCCGCAACTTGTCAACACAGGCGCCGGGGTAATTTCGAT
>CBDUSG010000064.1:0-9787 GCA_965369575.1 uncultured bacterium
TGAACAAACAGAGACAACAGATCGTCCTGCTCATCCCCGCCGATGATCTCGTGTGAGGTGACCCTGTTGTGACGGTAGTTCGCGCCCCACGTGATAGTGTGATCTTCCCACGGTTCGAATGAGTGCTGCATCTCGATGTCGAACACGTTGTTTATGATGGAGCGTTCCTCGCCATCGGTTCCCACGACGTCGATGTCTATCAGGTTATAGAATCCCTGGAACTTCCAGTTCCCGAGATCGTAATTGACCTTCGCGTAGCCCAGTGTCCCGTCGCGATCGAAGGGACCGGTGCGCGTCAGCGTGTTTCCGTCACCCTCATTCGCGCCGACGGAGAAATATATCCTGCTGTCGGCGTCGAATTCGTACTGCACAAGGGCGCTCCCCTTGAACATTTCGTGATCGTTCTCATCCCGGTCATCGAAGGCGTTCATTTCGTTCCAGCTGGCGACCACCTTGTAGCTCCACTTGTCAAAGACGTCGGCGTTTATGAACGTCCAGATATAAGTATCGAACTCGCCGACGGTCGCCGAGAGTGTCGTTCCCTCGGCCTGCTCCGGCGTTTTCGTGATTATGTTTATCACGCCGGAGAACGCGTTGGCGCCATAAAGCGCCGAGCCCGGACCGCGGATGATCTCTATGCGCTCGATCTCTTCGAGGACGATCGGCAGATCGTCCCACACGATGACTCCGAAAAAGTCCACGTAAGCCGAGCGCCCGTCGATCAGGAGCAGTATGTCGTTGTTGCTGGATTCGTTGAATCCGCGCGCCGATATCTGCGCGTCAGATGATGTGACCCTGAGCACGTCGAGGCCGGGGACCCTCCTCAGCAAATCGGCGATGTTCGTGGCGCTCGAGCGTCGAATGTCCTCGGCTGTGATCACACTGATCGATGAAGGAGATTCCGTAATAGGCTGTTCGACTTTTGTCGCGCTTATGATAATCGGGATATCCTCGAACAAGAGCAGTTCTCTTTTGGGAAACGCCTCGTCGACCGTTTCGGAAAAATGCTCATCGGTCGCCTCGACGTCGCTGATCTGCCCATATGTCGGCGGGCAGAAAAATGCCGTCGCGAGCATAACCGAGACCACAAAAATCAATGCGTGCCGTCCGTTCATCTTCTTCACCTCACCCCTCACTCTGACATCACACAATCCCGATCCCCTCGTCGGCCCATCTCGCCGGCATCGCTGAAGAGCCGGCGGCAGTATGTAATTCAACAGTTTGCGTTATCCATATATACGATGTTCAGGCGCGGCGGGCTGAGTGGTTTCGCCTGCGGGAGAGGATTGTCCTGAGCAGGCGGTTTCCGGGCGACGGGCCTCGGAAAGCCCGGAAGAGTGATGCGATTGTCTCTCCTCCGGGTCCAATGGGAGATATGAAAAAAGGAAAGCGAGTGGCAAGTTCCTATCCTGGCGAAGCCTGCTGAATAGTGAACTTCTGACCGCTGTAGATTTGTTGAAGCTCTACACGCTTCTGTGCCGAATCTATGTCAACTACCTTGAAGTTCTTTATCGTGTCGCCCTCTTTCATGGATTTTATGAGCCACCTGCCGCTATCGACATATCGTATGCGAGCGTAAAAGACCTTGCCTCTTCTCATGATGCCGCGCAACTCCAGTCTGGGGATCTCGACATAGGTGGTAATTTCGTTCAGCAATCTGAGCGATCTGGTGTCTTTGCCATCGATCCGCAGCGACAGCCGCACCATCTGGAGCGACTCGAAGTATCGCTTTGAAATGAAAAGTTCGCCGGCTTGGTCCTGCAGCTCTCCATTGGCCTTCACGAGAAGATTGTGGGCGGCCATATGGGAAGGCATGATCCTTAGAACTTCCTGCGCCTTCCCGATCAGCTTTGGATATTCTTTTTTGTTATGGTGCTCCCGCGCCTCGAGGAAGAGGCGTTCGGCGATGTCCATATATAGTCGATTCGCGACCGCGTGATCGTTTCGGTATTTGAGTCCGAGCCTCACATCCGCAAGCGCAACCTCTATTTTCCCCGACTCGAACTCCTGTATCGCCTTCTGGGCGACTGCGTCCACCGTATCGTCGATCAACTCCTCGGCGCGAGGATCCTTCGCATCGAGCTGCCTAACCTCCAGTGCGGTTTTGAAGGCTTCGGAGTACTTGCTCCCCAAAAGCTGACCGCGGCCTTTTTCCAGCAGCACGGCCTTTTCCCTTTGCACTTTTACGGCCTCAGAAAGCCGATTCACGGAGGAACCTCGACCGGAAGAAAAGACCGCTTTGAAATCTATCTTGTGGAGTTGATTTTCAATTACGAAAAAGCCGGCCACACCAAGTAGGGCGATTATTATCAGGAGTTTGACAAAGACGGGCTGCAACGACGACATGCGCGCACTAAGCGTAAACGCTTTTACCCTGGCGGACAGTACTTTTCCTCCGCTTCGCGGCTCATCCTCCGCTTCGACGGGTTTTGCGTCGAGGGCGGCAATGCGCTTTTTCTGATCCGGCGTGAGTACCATACGGAAACAGTTTACCAGAAACGAGTTTGAACAGTCAATCATTTTCGCCGGGCTATCTCCCGAGGGCGGGCCCGGAATGTCGTCTCCATTCCTTGTTTCGGCAGCGCAGCTACACTCTGCACCGCAGAAAGAGCATTGCCCGCGGCTATGCGGATGGTGAAGCAGACAGATGGATTTCTCAATGGAATGCCGGCCGAATGCCCGTAATGCCGGCGGGAATCGTCCATGAACCGCGGCTCGGGGCCTAACTCAGGGGAAGAGAAGAGAGCGCGCGGATACGGGCCGTCATCGCAGGGATTCTGCCGTCCGGACGGACGTTTTAGGCGCCGGAAGAGCTTCTTTGAGGCTTCATAGAGCCAATGATGGGATTGCGCCTTTCTGCATATTCTGACAGCATAAGTGAAGGAGCTCTGATCGGCTTGCCTCTGTCAGCCCAAAAGAGAAAGAACGTCGAGTTGCGGACGAAAGCCCTTGGCTTCGGCCTGTTTTCGGAGATCGAGGAGAGGAGGCCGTCTTTTCTCAGGTCAGAATGGTGGGAGAATCGGCTGCTTGAGTGGTGCATGAAAAACGAGGACATAAAGACCCAGCTCCTCAGGTTTGTCGACGTTTTCCCATCGCTGCGCACCCCCAGACGGCTCGCGGACCATCTCCGTCAGTATTTTCCGCGCTCCGACCGGGCTTTTCCTTCTTTTCTGCGCATGGGCATCGATCTGACCAGTCCTACCCCGCTCACCAGGTCGATCCTCGCATATGAGACTCGGACGATCATCACGCGAATGGCCCGCAAGTTCATAGCGGGCGAAAACGTCGAGGAGTCATTCGAGGCTTTGAAGGACATTCGCGACCGCGGAATGACTTTCACGCTCGACCTCCTCGGCGAGGCCGTCCTCAGCGAGGCCGAGGCAGACAATTATATGAATGCCTGCATCGAAGCCCTGCGCGAATTGTCGTCGAACTGGCGGCGGGTGGAATCGGACGCGCCGGCGAGTGATCGGCCCAACCTCTCTATCAAGCTGTCCTCGCTGTACTCGCGGTTCGATCCGGTCGACAGCTGCGGCAGCAAAACGGCCGTAAAAGGGCGGCTGCGCAAAATTCTGCGGGCCGCGAGGGAAAACGAGGCTTTCGTTTACGTCGACATGGAGCAGTATGTCTTTTGCCGCCTAACTCTTCAGATATTTTGCGAGCTGCTCGATGAGGAGGAGTTCCGCGGTCTCCCGAGCGCCGGGATCGTGCTGCAGGCGTATCTCCGAGAGTCCGAACGTCATCTTCGCGACCTGCTGCAATGGGTCCGAGGCCGGGGCGAACCGGTAACCGTGCGCCTCGTAAAGGGCGCCTACTGGGACTACGAGGTCATCCACGCGAGGCAGATGGGATGGCCGATCCCCGTGTTCACTCGCAAGGCCGAGACCGACGCCGCCTTCGAGAGCCTCACCGAGGCGCTCCTCGAGAATTTTCCCGCGGTCAGGACCGCAGTCGGTACCCACAATATACGCAGCATAGCGCACGCCATGGCGGTCGCCGAGTCGATCGGGCTGAGGCCGGCCGACCTCGAGTTTCAGATGCTTTACGGCATGGGGGACCCGATAAAGGAAGCGATTCTCAAGACCGACTATCCGCTCAGGGCATACACACCGTTCGGCGAGCTGATACCCGGCATGGCCTATCTTGTGAGGAGGATACTCGAAAACACTTCGAATGAATCGTTTCTTCGCCAGGATTTCTACATGGGCGTGTCGCGTGAGCGACTGCTAGAAGACCCGTGCGAGACAATCGCAATCGAGGAAAAAATCACAGATGCCGCTTTACAGAAAACAGAAAAGGCGGCGGCTTTCAAGAATGAGCCCGAGACAGATTTCGCAGAACGCGAATCACGCGACCGCATAAGGAAGGCTCTAGTGGAAACTCGGGAGAACCTGGGCCGATTCTACCCGATGATAATCGGAGGCGAGGAGATCGAGGGCGCCGAGACAGCGGTTTCGAAAGACCCGTCCGATTCCCGCCGGATCATCGGCACGGTCGCGCAGGCATCGCCCTCGGACGCCGACCGGGCCCTCCGGGCGGCGAGAGAGGCATCTGAGCAATGGGGCCGCGTTCCGCCAAAGGAGCGAGTGGAGGCCTTATCTCGCGCGGCGGACCTGATGGCTCGCACGCGTTTCGATCTGGCGTCTCTCGAGGTATACGAGGTGGGAAAAACATGGCGCGAGGCCGACGCCGATGTCGTCGAGGCCATCGACTACCTCAGATATTACGGGGCCGAGATGCTGCGCCTGGGCGCCAACCAATTGACCGAGCGGCTGCCCGGCGAAACAAATGAGTACATTTACCGCCCGAGGGGAGTAGGCGTCGTCATCGCGCCATGGAACTTCCCTCTCGCGATCCTCGCGGGCATGTCCTCGGCCGGGATCGTTACGGGAAACGCGGTCGTCATGAAACCTGCGCCGCAGTCGCCGGTCATTGCGGCCCATCTTATGCGGATATACGCCGAGGCGGGCGTCCCGCCGGGCGTCGTCAATTTTCTTCCCGGCGAGGGCGAGACGGTGGGAGAACATCTCGTCAAAAGTCCGGAGGTCGACTTCATAGTGTTCACCGGTTCCTGTCGGGTCGGCATGCGCATCAACGTTCTGGCCGCCGAAAATCCGTCGCACTGCGGCATCAAAAAGGTTGTTGCCGAGATGGGCGGGAAAAATGCCGTCATTATCGACGAGAGCGCCGACATCGACGAGGCGGTCCAGGGGGTGATCGCCTCCGCGTTCGGTTATCAGGGACAGAAATGCTCGGCCGCATCCCGCGTCGTTGTGCTCGAGGGCGTCTACGATGAGTTTGTGCCGCGTCTCGTCGAGGCCGCAAAGAGTCTGCGGGTGGGCCCCGCCGAAGATCCGGCGACCAGTGTCGGGCCGGTAATAGATGAAGAGGCGCTGCGGAAGATAAATGGATATATCGAAGCAGGCAAGAAAGAGGCCCGCCTTTTGCTCGAAACCGACGTTTCAGGTCTGAAAGACGGCTTTTTCGTGGGGCCGACGATTTTCGCCGACGTCGCACGCCATAGCCCGCTTGCGCAGGAGGAGATTTTCGGGCCGGTCCTTGCAGTGATACGATGTCAGAGCTTCGATGAAGCTATCGATATCGCCAACGATACCGCCTTCGGGCTCACAGGCGGTCTTTACTCGAGGACCCCGGCCCACTTAGAGCTGGCGCGCCGACGCTTCATGGTCGGCAACCTGTACATCAATAGACAGATCACAGCCGCGATAGTGCGGCGTCAGCCATTCGGCGGTTTCAAGATGTCCGGCATCGGGTCCAAGGCCGGCGGCCCGGACTATCTCACGCAATTCATGCTTCCGCAAACCGTGGGCGAGAACATCATGCGGCATGGATTCGCTCCACTGGAGGATTTTTGACGTGTACAGCGAGACGGTCGAGATAAGCGGTCATTTCATCGATTCGCTCCTTTTGCCCAAGATACTTGACGATATCGTGCGGCACGATACGGAGTTCGATATCGAGCTGATAGAGATCGGGAAAAAGAGAGAGGATACCAGTTATGCCCGCATTCGGCTGACGGCGAAAGACGCCGAGACGCTCGACAAAGTGCTCGCCAGGATAAGGCGGCACGGAGCGGCGCCGGTCGATGAGCAAGACTGTAAGCTGGAGATTGTCGAAAAGGACGGCGTCTTTCCCGATGGCTTCTACTCGACGACAAACCAGCAGACCCGCGTCAGAATCGGTGGCAGATGGATTGCCGTTGACCGCCCCGAGATGGACTGTGGCGTTCGCGTCTCTCCCGATGGGGTGAGCGCCGAATGTGTGCCCATCTCGGACGCTCGCGCGGGCGACATCGTGGCGGTCGGCCACAGGGGAATAAAGGTCGATCCCGTGACGAAGCCATCCAAGGGGGACACCTTCGGATTCATGTCGAGCGAAGTCTCCACCGAAAAGCCCAAGGGCGCGGTGGTGAAAGACATAGCGCATTGCCTTCGCGAAATGCGGCATCGGGGGAAAAAGATATTGGTTGTCGGCGGCCCGGCGATTGTCCACACGGGCGCGGCGCAGCACTTCGTCCCCCTGATCGAATCAGGCTACGTAGACATTCTTTTCGCGGGAAATGCGCTGGCCGTTCACGATATCGAGTACGCGTTCTACGGCACCTCACTCGGCGTGTATCTGGACAAGGGCGTTCCCGCCGAGCACGGGCACGAGAACCACATGCGCGCGATCAATACAATCAGGAAATGCGGCGGGATAAGAAGGGCCGTCGAGCTGGGAGTGCTGAAGGAGGGGATCATGCACGCGTGCGTGAAAAACGAGGTTCCCTTCCTGCTCGCGGGATCGATAAGAGACGATGGTCCGCTGCCCGAGGTAATAACCGACACAATCGAAGCCCAGCGCGAGATGAGAGACATGATCCGGGAGGTTGGCGTGGCGCTGATGGTTGCGACGACGCTGCATTCGGTCGCCGTCGGGAACCTGCTCCCGGCCGAGGTGAAGACCATCTGCGTTGACATCAACCCGTCTGTTGTGACGAAGCTTTCCGACCGCGGCTCCTTCCAGGCGCGCGGAGTCGTTACCGACGCGGAGTCTTTTCTCAGGGAACTCTGTGGCGAGTTGGGGCTTTCCGGGTACTGATTTCCGGGCTCAAAGGGCTTTTTCCGGAATGAAAAATAAAGACTCGCTCCTGATGTGTCCGCCGGACTATTTCGGGATCGAATACGAAATCAACCCATGGATGAGCCTCGAGCGTCAGGTCAACCGTGTCCTGGCGCGCGAGCAGTGGGAGGCCCTCCACGAGTTTTTCATCACCGATCTGAATGCGGACGTGCAACTGATAGCGCCGCGGCCGGGCCTGCCCGACATGGTGTTCACGGCCAACGCGGGGATCGCACGCGGCAAACAGTTCATTTCAAGCAGCTTCCGCAACAGGGAGCGCAGGGGCGAGACCCCGCATTTTGTGGCATGGTTTGAAAAAAAAGGATATCTGATATATAATCTAGATGTTGATTTGGTCTTTGAAGGCGAGGGTGACGTACTGTTCGCCGGTGAGGACGACGCCTACGCGGGCTACCTGATCCGGTCGGACGTAAACTCCCACGCCGCGGTTGCGGACCTGCTTGGTGTGCGAATCGCTTCGCTCGAGCTTGTCGACCCCAGGTTTTATCACCTCGACACATGCTTTTGTCCGCTGACCGATGATAGCGTCGTATACTATCCCGGCGCTTTCGATTCATATGCGCGCGAGGTCATCGCCGCCAATTTTCCAGACCGCATTGAAGTCAGCGAGCAAGAAGCCTTAAGATTTGTCTGCAATGCGATGGTTGTCGGCGACAACTACGTCCAACCCCAGGGCGGCGGCAGGGCGATGCGACGAGCGCTCGAGTCGAGGGGCTACTGCGTACACGAATTCGACATGTCCGAATTTATCAAGGCGGGAGGAGCCGTCAAATGCCTCGCGCTGAGGCTCGCAGGAGCGCCCGAAGCATAAAAACCTATCGGATCCAGGGCTTGCAGCGGATGAAGGAGAAAGACCATGACCTCTGACTCACAGCCGGCACGCACCAGGAAATCCCTCCTTATTAACAGGATAAGTGTAGTCGGCATGATATGGACAGGCATCATGCTGTTCCTTTTCTTGTTCTTTCTCGGGCTCGATCTCACAATCGGCTCAGGCAACCCCTACACGGGCATCGTGACCTATTTCATTCTTCCGATGCTCCTGTCTTTCGGCATTTTTCTCGTGATAACAGGCGTTGTCTTGAGACGTGTGCTGATTCACCGCAAGCATCCGGAGCATATGCCGCTGTTTCCCGCCGTGGACCTGAACTCGCCCAAGGCAAGGCGCACGCTCATCTGGATAGCGGTCGTGTCTATCGCCTTTTTGCTTCTTGGCTCGGTGGGAGGATACAGGGCGTACCATTTCAGCGACTCGGTCAGCTTCTGCGGCAAAACGTGTCACGAGGTGATGAAGCCCGAGTTTACAGCCTACAGCAACTCGCCTCATGCCAGGGTCGCGTGTGTTCATTGCCACATAGGGCCGGGGGCCGGGTGGTTCGTACGCTCGAAACTTTCGGGAATGTATCAGGTATACGCCACGGCCTTCGACAAGTATCCTCGCCCGATTCCCGTACCCATAAAAAACCTGCGTCCCGCTCAGGAAACATGCGAACAGTGCCATTGGCCAAAGCAGTTCTACGGCGCCGTCCAAAAAGAGAACTACCATTTCCTTTCCGATGAGAATAATACGCCGTGGCTGATCCGGATGCTCATCAAGGTCGGCGGAGGCGACCCGACTTTCGCGCGCGTCGGCGGGATTCATCTGCACATGAGCATTGGAAACACGATCGAATATATCTCCACAGACCCGCAACACCAGAATATCATCTGGATCCGCAAGACCGATGAGAACGGGACTGTGACCGTCTACGAATCGGAAGATGAGCCGCTGCAGGGCCCCCCGGAAAATTACGAGATTCGCACGATGGACTGCATAGACTGCCACGACCGGCCCACGCATATCTTTCGGTCTCCGATGCAGGCGGTCAATCTCTCGCTTCAGACCGGAAGGATCGACCCGGAACTGCCATACGCGAAGGTAAAGGCCACCGAGCTTCTCTCACGGGATTTCGAATCGACTTCTGCCGCTCTGGAAACGATATCGGATGAATTCAAGGCGTTCTACAAGGCGGAATATCCGGAGTTGTACAAGAGCAAACAGGCAGTCATCGAGTCGGCTGTAGACGAGCTCGAGAGCATTTACAGGAACAACTTCTTTCCAGAAATGAAGGTCAGGTGGGATGTGTATCCAGACAATATCGGACACATGACATGGAAGGGTTGCTTTCGCTGCCACGACAAGAAACACAAAACCAAAGCCGGTCAGACCATTGACAGGGACTGCAACTCGTGCCACATCATCATCAGCCAGGGAAGCGGTGAAGAAGAGGCCGTCGATTTGAACGGGCTCGAGTTCCGGCATCCGGAAGATATCGACGAGATGTGGAAGGAGATGGACTGCGACGAGTGCCACACCGGCGGCGCCATGTAGCCGGAAGATTTAAACGCAACGATAAAACCCCGGGCGGCCCTAGTGTCGTGCCAACCGTGTGTTGTCGGTGTCAGAGTCCCGCAAATTGTCCAAGGCAAGGTTGTCGCCCTTCGTCAGGGTAAGAGATGCGGAGCATCTCATGTCGGCGGCGACTCGCCGCGGCGAGTCGATAAGCGGTCATCTGCTGTGTTGCATTCGCTCGAAATAGCTATGGCTATTCCTGCGCTCATGCGCCTTGCAGCTAACCGCTTCTCGGCTCGCTGAAAACAACAG
>CBDUSG010000065.1:0-9765 GCA_965369575.1 uncultured bacterium
CTTGGACAACTTGCGGGACTCTGAGACCGACAATATACGGTTGACACGACACCAGTCGGGAAGAGAGAAATGGCCGATCCTATAAAACTCGAAATCTTCAGAAACATGTTCGGCTCGGTCGCCGACGAGATGGGCAAAGTGCTTCAGCGCACGGGCTTTTCGCCCAATATAAAAGAGCGGCTGGACTTTTCGTGCGCGGTGTTCGACCAAGACGCCGAGATGGTCGCCCAGGCCGCGCACATTCCCGTGCACCTCGGCTCGATGCCGATGTCGGTAAAGAGCGCCATCGAGAGCGCCGAGATGGAACCCGGCGACGTCGTCATGCTCAACGATCCCTTCCGCGGAGGAACGCACCTGCCCGATGTGACGATGGTGGCGCCGGTGTTCCTCGGCGCAGACCGGCCGAGCTTTTATGTGGCGGACCGGGCCCATCACGCGGACGTCGGCGGCTATATGCCCGGCTCGATGCCTCTGTCGACGTCGATCTTTCAGGAGGGATTAATAATCCCGCCCGTGAAACTCGTCTCGCGAGGCAATATGGTCGGCGATGTGCTCGCGCTGTTCCTCGCCAACGTAAGGACGCCCGAGGAACGAGAGGGCGACATATCGGCACAGCTCGCCGGATGCGAAACCGGCGTCAGGAGACTCGGCGAGATGAGCGAGCGCTATGGGATCGAGGAACTCGCGGGCTACTCCGCGGCGTTGCAAGACTATTCCGAGATCCTCATGCGCCGCTGCATTGCGGGGATTCCGGACGGAAAATACTCGTTCGAGGATTTCATGGATGACGACGGCACCGGCGATGAGCGGATTCCAATAAAGGTTACGATAACCATCGAAGAAGGGCGCGCCGTGGTCGACTTCGTCGGTACGGCTCAGCAGACCAGGGGATGCGTCAACGCCGTTTTGGCGGTAACACTCTCATGCGTGTTCTATGTGTTCCGGTGCCTCGCCGGAGAGGACATGCCGTCCAACGCCGGTTGCATGCGACCGATAAGAGTGCTGGCGCCCGATGGATCGCTCGTCAACGCCGACCGTCCGGCGGCCGTCGCGGGCGGCAACGTCGAGACCTCGCAGCGGATCGTCGATGTGCTGCTCGGAGCGCTGGCCAGGGCGGTCCCGGGAAAGATCCCGGCCGCAAGCTGCGGAAGCATGAACAACGTTTCCATCGGTGGATACGATCCCGTACGGCGGCGGCCCTTCGCATACTACGAAACACTCGCAGGCGGCATGGGCGCGCGTCCCGACAGAGACGGCCTCGACGCCGTCCACACGCACATGACCAACACGATGAACACGCCGGTGGAAGTCATAGAAAGCGCCTATCCGCTGAAGGTAATATGTTACAATGTAAGAAGAGGCTCGGGCGGAAAAGGTTTGCATCGCGGGGGAGATGGGCTTATCAGGGAATATGAACTGCTCTGTGACGCGAGTGTTTCGATCCTTTCCGAAAGACGCAGGGGCGCCCCCTACGGGCTTGAGGGCGGCGCCGAAGGAGCGCGGGGCGAAAACTCCATCCGCAGGGAGGTTTCCGATAAAACCCTGCCGCCGAAAGTGAACCTCGAGTGCAAAAAGGGAGATACCCTGCGAGTGGCGACTCCGGGGGGAGGAGGATATGCGAGTCAGTGATAAAAGACATCGGTCGCTGACTATGCGCCTTGCACAGGTCTCGGTGTGGGCGGCCGCTTTTATCATCTCCGGCATGCTCTGTCCTCACGCAACCGCCGCGGGGGCAAATCGCACGCTCATATTCGTTATAGATTCTTCCGAGAGGATGCTCCCGTACATGGAGGCGGTCAAGGGAGCTGTCTTCATGGCGGCGGACCAATCCGCAACGGGAGACACTCTGGGAATCGTCACGTCCTCGGACATCGCAAAGCGCCTGGTTACAAAGAAGACCTTCGGTCCGCGCGATGTCAAATCTTTCGTGGACAGGCTGGATACCATCGAGGCATTGGGCGAGGTTTCAGACGTCGCCGCGGGAGTGGCGCGCGCTCTGGAAGAACTGGGGCAGCTCAGGCGCCGGGGCGACAGAAACCGCAAGGGCGTGATAGTCATCGCCTCTTCCCAATCCCCCGAAGAAAACGAGCCCGCCGAAACACTTGAGGCCGCACTAATAAACCTGCTTCGGCAAGTCGACGAGAAAGAATGGTACATACAATATTGCTATCTCAACGGTGTGCGTGACGGGCTGATCGAGAAATTTGTCTCATCCAATGCCGGCATCACATACGACGTCGATACACTGGCGGCCGAGAGGGGCGCCGAACCCGTTGAAGAGCTTTACCGAATTTTCTCGACACCTCAGAGACTGAGCCTTCCCAAGATCATCGACCTGGAAGGCGCTATCCTGGGTAAGGAGCAAGGCGGCAAGGAATGGGCGCCGCTGAAGCAGGACTCCGACGTTCCTGAAAAAATGCGCCTCCGCGTTGCCAGCAACTCGCGCGCCGTTATCTGGCTCGAAAACTGCGGCAAGCTGGGCCTTTCTCCCGAGGCTTACATCAAAGTCGAAAAAGCAAGGCAAAATCCCCTGACCGATAGCGGGCGCTTCGAACTGGTCGTAGAGTCGGGCTCGATCTGGATGAGTCTCAATCCGGAATGGCCGAGCGTGCTAAGGCTCACGACGCCTGCCGGCACAATAGAGCCGTCAGGGGAAGCGGCCGTGGTGAATTTCGAGAAGCTGACCAGCGAACTCGAACTGAGTTCCTTCTCTGATCCCTTCTTTGTAGGGCTGTCGGCAAGAGCCGACAAGCCGCTCAAGCTGGGAAGGAACCAATCCTTGCGCCTGGTCGGAGGCAAGACGCGGGAAGAGGCCCGGCCCGTGGAGACGCGCCTGCTGGAGATTTGGAAATCGTGGAAACATGTGCTGGTCGGAGGGCTGCCCTTGTCGGAATTGGATTTTGCCGTGCCCGAGATTATATTTCCCGAAGAGGCCATCGCGCTTGGCCCGATGAAGTCCAAAGAGATACAGAGTCGGGATTATACGATCCGGGTCGTCGGGGTAGAAGATCTGTCGAAGCTGGAGATCGGAGTGGATATCTCGCTTTCCCTTCCCGACGGCCTGGACCTCGCGACCGGAGTCGTAAAAGGGGAAGAACCCGGAACAATGCTTCTGAGTCTGAGGGCTGACGGAAGCGGCGGATTCAAGTCCGGGAGATTCGAGACCCACTCGGGATTCCTCTGGCTGGTGCCTTCGCCGGAATCGAAAGTCCTATTTGGAAGGATCGGCGTTCCGATTACCGTCGACACCCGGGGACCAATCGTGTCGTCATCAATCCTGCTGGGTGTCCTGGGAACGATTCTGTTCCTCATCGTCGCCGTGGTCGGCTTGAAGGCAATAAGCAGTAAGAGCAAGATGATGTCCAGGCCCCATGCCGTTATCGGGCGCCTGATCGTGGTCAATGATCCCACCGGCGGCCGCGTAGGAACGCTGAATCTGGAGAATCTAAGCACAAAATCGAGCCGGCTCTCGCTGGTAGTCGGCAGGGACAGAGTGTCGGATGTGAGGCTCCGACATACATCGGTCAATTCCGCCCACTGCACCATAGAGGCCTACCTTGAGGGAGGACGCCTGGAGACCTTCATCGAGCCGATCGATTCGGCAAGGGTGACCGTGGACGGCGAGGCGATCAAGTCGAGGACGCGGCTTAACGACGACGCACAAATCGAGATTGGCGACTTCATTTACCAGTTTGAAGACACGCAGATGTACAAAAGGGTCGAGGTCGTCCGCAGGAACGGCAGGAAGATCTCCGGAATCATGGACGCCTCGGGCATGGACGCCGAGGGCTTCAGCTTCAGCCCGGTGGACGCCGTCTCCCCCAGTGAACGGGCTCGAGTCAAGTTCGCCGATATTCGCTATGCGACTTTTTACAGGCGAGTGGTCGACATTTTGTCGGGCACGTCGCGGCCCATGCCCAAGCCCGACACGATGAAGCGTGTGGAACTCATGTTCAAGAAGGGCAACACGATCAGCGGACACGTCCTGAGGGAATACGTCGAAGGCCGGCGCAGATACGTCGATCTTTTGCCGCTTGAGACCGGCAGCGACATAGATTACACCGTCGTGGACTATTCGACCGTAGTCGAGAAAAAGGTTCTGTAGGCGGGGGATCGCCGCGATTGGACAAGCTCAAATACGGCGTCATCGGGTGCGCAGGCCGTATGGGGATGGCGCACCTGCTGTTTTTGAACAACGTTGTCGCCGACCGCGTACTCATCGAGGCCCTCTGCGATCTGAATGCGGATCAGGCCGCCGCATGCGCCGACCTTTTGCCGTACGACGTCAGGATTTTCGGCGACCACCGGGAACTCCTCGATATCGACGATATTGACGCCGTCCTCATTTCCACGCCCAACAACACACACAGACAGATCGCCCTCGACGCGTTTGAGGCCGGCAAACACGTGTTCTGCGAGAAGCCGCTGGCCAACACGCTCGAGGCGTGCGACGAAATCATCGCCGCGGCCGACCGCGCAGGAAAATTCCTTCAGGTCGGCCTCGTTTACAGGTATTCTCCGCTTTACCGGAAAATGCGGGAATTGATCGAGGCCGACGAGATAGGGCCGGTTCACATGATGTGGTGCAAAGAGCTGCTCGGCTCGTTCTACGGCCAATGGCGCTTCAAGGAGGCGCTTTCCGGCGGCGCGATAGTCGAGAAAAACTGCCATCATTTCGACATCTTCAATTGGATGATCGGATCGCGTCCGAGGAAGGTCTGTGCTTTCGGCGGGCAAAACGTGATAAGGCGTGGAACCACGGTCGAAACCGTCATAATGGAAACATACGAAAAAAACGTCGTCAGCGACAGCGAAGTTATCGACAACGCTTTTGTTATAGTTGAATATGAAAACGGGGCACGCGCGGAGCTCTCGCTATGCTTTTTCTCGCCCTACGGCAATGACCTCGAAATCGGCGCGGTGGGCGAAAAGGGAAAACTCGAAAGCCGGGTCAAAGAACATATGATCCACCTTTGGCGAAACTCGGACGGAGGAGAAATGCGGGCCTTCGAGCCCGAGTCCGACGTGACCCGGCACGGCGTGTTTCATACCGGCGCTTATCTGCAGCACATGGATTTCGCCGACTGCATCCTCAGCGGGACACCCCCATTTTGCGACGGCCGAACCGGGCGGCAGAGTATTGTCGTAGCGCTTGCGGCCGAAAAATCAATCAAAGAAGACAGGATAGTGTATCTCGACGAGAACTGATGCGGGAGGAGTCGGCGTCTCCGACCTCGCTTGCAGGCATGAGCGATATCGAAAGAAATCTGGTCAGGCAATTTCGGGAAAGATTCGGAGAAGATCCGAAGGCCCGAGTATGGGCCCCGGGCCGAGTGAACATAATCGGCGAGCACATCGACTACAGCGGCGGCTGTGTGCTTCCGATCGCTATCGGCAAGAGAATATACGCAGCCGCCGCGCCGACGGGCGACGATACTGTAACTCTGCGGTCCGGCGACATCGAGGGCGAAGTCGTTTTCACCGTGGGCTCGATCGAGCCTTCGGGAGACTGGGGCGATTACCCGAAGGGCGTCATCGCAGGGCTCGTTCACAAAGGCCGCGCCGTGAGCGGTTTCAACGCCTATTTCCTGAGCGACCTCCCCATCGGTGCGGGCGTCAGCAGCTCGGCGGCGATGGAGGTCGTTGTCTGCTATCTTATTCAAGAGCTGTTCGGATTCTCGATCTCACGCGAGGAATCGGCATTGCTTTGTCGGCAGGCCGAGCACGAATTCGCGGGCACAAAATGCGGCATAATGGACCAGTTCATCTCGGTCGCCGGCAAGGCCGGAAACGCGCTGTTCCTGGACTGCGCCACCCTGGGGCACAGGCATGTTCCGCTGCCGCTCGGAGACTATCTCATCGTCGCCTGCGATTCGCGGGTCGAGCGCGGACTCGTCGACTCCGAGTACAACCGGCGAAGGGCCGAGTGTGAACAGGGTGCAAAGGCGCTGGCCGATAGATTCGCAGACATTCAAGCGCTGTGTGACGCGACGCCCGCGCAGCTGGAATCATGTGCAGCGGACGTGCCCGAGCAGGTTTTCAGGCGGTGCCGCCACGCCATAACGGAAAACGCCCGCGTGCACGCCGCCGTTGAGGCTATGGAGCAGGGCGACCTTGAAAGGCTCGGCATGCTGATGAATGAATCGCACGACAGCCTGCGGGACGACTATGAGGTAAGCATTCCTCAGCTCGACCTGCTGGTGGACACCGCCCGAGGGATCGATGGCGTATTGGGCTCCAGGCTGACGGGCGCGGGATTCGGCGGCTCCACGATCAGCCTCGTTCACCAAACAGCGACGGCGGCTTTTCAAAGGGGCGTCTCGGAAGCATATCTGGACGAATTCGGGATTGAGCCAAGGTTTTTCGACTGCCTCCCCTCAGACGGTGCGGCCCGGGCGAATTCGGCTCGATCCGATTAGAAAGAAATCGTTTATGCCGGTTTACAGTTTGCACTCGGCGCAGATTACATCCGGTCCAAAGCGTGCCATCCCGATCCGAGGGTGGGCGCTGCTCGCCTTCGCTCTCGTAGCGTGTCTGCAGACGGGGTGTGCCGCCCGAAAACCGTTGGTTCAGCCTCCCGAAGCGACCGCCCCGACCCTTGAAACCGCCGCGGATGCAGTGGAACTCCTGCTCAGGAACTACGGGGCCCCAGTCTCCTTAAAGGCCTCGGGTAAAATCCGGACGAAGATGTCCGGCAAAGAAGTTTGGAGGCAGGCGTCTTTTGTGTTGATGCTCGAGAGGCCCGACCGGCTGCGCATGCGGGCCTACAGGCCGCTGGCGCCGACCCTGTTCGAGCTCATATCTGACGGGGAACGATGCTGGCTGTATCTGCCCTCGGAAAGTACGGCTTATCTCAACCAGGATTGCGGTCCGGTTTATATCAAAAGTAATTATGTGGCAATTCCCGTCGACGCGATCGCTGCGGCCCTTCTCGTCGTGGCCGACCCCGACGCTTTATCCTCGATGCCCGTCCGTATCATTGCCGAAGAAAATCTCATCCGGCTGTCTCTCATCGAGGCAGAGGGCGGCCGCAGGGAAATCTGGATGGAGGCGGGCTCGGGACTGGCAACACGACAGCTCCTCGTGGACGCCGACGGCCTCGCGCAGGCGGATATAATCTATAAGAAGCACGCTTTCGAGGGCGACCTGGCTGTTCCGGTCTCAATAGATGTCCTTCTGCCCCGGATGGCGGCGTTGATCTCGCTCCGCATTGAGAAGTTTCAGACCGACGCCGAAATCCCCGCCGACGCATACGATTTTTTCCCTCCCAAAAACGTTGAAGTCCGCCGACCGTGAAACGGCATACGCCCTGAGACAAAACCCGAAGAATAAACCATCGATAAAAATTCGGGGCATGGAATCTCCCGTGGCGGATGCACGCGTATTTGTAAGCATAATTACACAACGGAAAAACCATTGCAATTCCGGCATTCGTTGCTATATTATCTAAGGATTGTAATTGCGCGTCGCGACAAATGAGAGTCTCAAAATTGATTGGCCCGGAGCTTTGCCGAGCCATCGTGAGATCGTTCTCATTGTCAGGCATCGTTGCGGCAACAACAATAGGCGCGTCCTTTCGCGCCCGATGTGGAGGTATGAATGGCTAAGTTGAGAGCAGGAGTAATCGGCACGGGCTTTATGGCTGGCGTCCATGTCGAAAGTATTCGCAAGAGTGGCAAGGGTGACGTAATAGCAATCGCCGGAGCCTCGGATGAAGAGGCCAAGGAAAGGGCCGCCGAGCTCGGTATAGAACGGGCGTCCGGAAATTATATGGATCTCATAAAGGATCCCGACGTCGACATCGTGCACAACTGCACGCCCAACAACCTGCATTTTCCCATAAACCGCGCGTCGCTCGCCGAGAACAAGCACGTGATTTCCGAAAAGCCCGTCGCGGCGGATTCGCGGGAGGCGAGGCTGCTGCTCGGCGCCGCCGAACGGAGCTCCGCCGTGAACGCCGTGATGTTCAATTATCGCCACCACCCGACAATTGAGAAGCTCAGGGCAACCGTACAGGGAGGCGAGCTGGGCGAGATATTCGCCGTTCACGGCAGCTATCTGCAGGATTGGCTCTTGTTTGAGACTGACTACAGCTGGCGCGTGGACGCCGATCTCGGCGGTTCGACGCGCGTGGTTGCCGACCTGGCTTCGCATTGGTGCGACCTCGTGCAGCATGTACTCGGCCTCAAAATAACAGAAGCTATCGGCGATCTGCGGACGTTTCTGCCCGTCCGCCAGAAGAGCGTTTCGACAGTGGGCACTTTCGGACAGGCGAGCACGCCGAGGCTGATCAATGTGCGCGTGGGCACAGAGGATTACGGCTCGATTCTGCTGCGCTTCCAAAACGGCGTCAGCGGCGCGGTCACGGTCTCGCAGATGAGCGCCGGACGGAAGAATCGTCTCTTTTTCCAGATCGACGGCTCAAAGAAATCCGCCGCATGGGATCAGGAGCGGCCCGACGCCCCATGGTTCGGATATCGCGACCGCCCGAACGAGCTCCCTCCGAGTAAGGGGAAAGCGGCAAAGGTTAAGGCTCCATCATACGATCATTTCCCGGCGGGCGGGGGCGACGCATGGTCGGTGGGAATCGATAATTTCATACGAGAGTTCTATCAGTACATCAGCAAGGGCAAGAAACCCGGACGCGACGCCGCCGGCTTCGCCACCTTCCAGGATGGATACGAGGCTGTCGTCCTCTCGGACAAAATACTAGGCAGCAACCGCCAGGGCCGATGGTCGAAAACGATCGTCGAGCAATAACAGCATTTGCAGATCGCCCAACCGTCTGTCCCCCTACGGAGCGCGCCGCTGGAGAGCCCTGTCTCGAGATGCGCCGGGTACCGCCGAGGCGGCGGCTTCGGGCCCGCCACGATATCTCCTTTCCCTATCCGGGCGCATATGCGTGGTTGCAAGGCTGCGGGTGTTTTTGCTAAACTTATGCTGCCGTGTCTCTGTCTAGCGTTTATATGTGTCTAAGAAAGCCGGGGTGAGCAATGTGAAATTTACTACTTCGCAGGATGCCGAAAAGTTCCTGGAAGAGGAAATCAAGCGGTTCGTGGCCCAGAGCGAGGCCAACCGCTTCACCATGATCGACGAGGACAGCCCGATGTTCGACGAGCCGCTCATCGGCTTCGCGAGCGGCGACGACCCGATTTTCAATGAATACAAAGAGGTGATTGGTGAATTTCATTGGAATCCGCGCGATCTGCTCACCCAATGCGCCGAAGATGAGAAATATGAGGGGAGCCTCGATGATATAAGCGTTCTCGTGTGGATAATTCCCATCGTGAAAGAGACCATCAAAAGCAACGCCGAGCAGAAGAAGTACCCGTCGATTCGCTGGGCGCACACCCGTGACAGCGGCGAGAAATTCAACGTGCAGATGAGAAAGCATATCGTCGGCCTGATGCGGGACGAGGGCCTGCTGGCGCTCGCGCCCACGGATTCGCAGTATTGGCAGATGATAATGGACGAACGCGTCGGTTTCGCGTCCTCGTGGTCCGAGCGCCACGCGGCGTATGCGGCCGGACTCGGCACATTCAGCCTCAACGACGCGCTCATTACCCCAAGGGGCATTGCGCACAGGGTCGGCAGCGTCGTCGTCAACTTGAAACTCGGGCCCTCGCCCCGCACCTACGAGAACCATCAGGCAAACTGCCTGTTTTACAACAGCGGCACGTGCGGCGCCTGCATAAAGCGCTGCCCGAGCGGGGCGCTTTCAGAATCCGGCCACGACAAGAGCGCGTGCAGCACATACGTCTACAT
>CBDUSG010000066.1:0-9723 GCA_965369575.1 uncultured bacterium
AAGGCCGACGCCTATCTTCACCCCAACCTCTGCGCATACGTCCGGGCCTGCTACAGCGCGGCGCTCGATGACAATTTCGGCGAGCTGGCCGGCATCATCGGCGTTGATTCGTGCGATGCGATGCGGCGGCTCTACGACGTCTGGTGCGCGAACCTTTCGCCCGGTTTTTCATGGATTCTGAGTCTGCCACATCAGAGTACACCGGCAGCGGTGAACTTCTTCACCCTGGAGCTGCAGGGACTCGTTGACGCGTTGGGCAAGAGTTTCGGCAGGAAAATATCCGACGATGATCTCCGTCGTGGAATAGAGACGCTCAATGAGACGAGATCGCTGCTGCAGGAACTCAGCCGCCAGAGCCGCGTATCGACATCGATTTCGGGCGAGCGATTTTATGTGATTCTGCAAGAGGCGATGACAAGGCCGAAAGAGGAGGTCAATCCCTGGCTTCGCGGCCGTCTCGATGAGGTGGGAAAGCCCGCCCCGGCCGACGACGGCCTAAACATCGTGCTATCCGGAGGCGCGCTCGACGACGTATGGGTCGTCGGCGCCATCGAGAAAGCGGGCGGGCGCCTTGTCGCCGACGACATGTGCTGCGGAAGCAGATATTTCGAGACGCTGACATCCACCGACGGAGATCCCCTGCCGGCAATAGCGCGCAGGTATCTTTTGAAAGCGCCGTGCGCGCGCATGTCGCAGACCAAAGAGCGCGTAGACCGCCTCGTAAACCTCATCGAGGATTCCGGCGCGCGCGGGCTGATATACTATTGCGTGAAGTTTTGCGACCCTCACACGCTCGATTGGGTTGCCGTCAGCCGCGAGCTTCGGTCCCGCGGCATCCCTGCGTTGCGGTGCGAGACCGACTACTCGAGCGGCGGACACGAGCGTATGAGGACACGAATCGAAGCGTTCATCGAGATGCTGAGCTGAGGTCCGGCGGGGCGATGCGCTTCATCTCGACTCGAGCAGGACAATCGGAGGTTTGCCGGTCATGAGCGATCGGTCGGAGCGACCTGAAATAATTGCGAAGATGCTCGAGAGGAGCGGAACGCAGGAAATCGATCCGACCACGCTCAGAGGCTCAGTCACTCTGGGGGTCAACCTCGTTCGGCTTCTGTACAGGACTTTTTCAGGGAAAAAGCCGGTCGCATGGATCAATGTGTTCACGCCTCCCGAGCTGATTTTCGGCTGCGGGTATCTCCCTTTCTGGCTCGATGGTACGAGCAGCTTTTCCAGTTGGACGGAGTCGACGGACGTGTACGATAACGCGGATGCGGTGCTCCCTTCGCGAGACATGTGCACTTTCCTGAGGGTCGCCGTCGGCGGAGCGACTACGGACCTTTTCCCGAAGCCGGACGCCGTGCTCTGCACGTCGCACCTGTGCGAGGGCGCTCCGAAGGTGGCGCGGATGAGCGCCGAGACGTTCGATGCGCCGTTCGAGCTGCTCGAGGCACCGGGCTATCTTTCCGAGGCGGCGGTAGAGGCAGTGGCCGCCAGATTCGAAGAGGTGGCGCACCGTCTGTGCGAGATCGCAAATTCGAAGTTCGAGGTCGACAAGCTGAGCGAGGCTATCGAGCTTTCCAATCAGGCCAGAAAGCACTTTTACGACGTATATGAAATGCGCAAGCGAGTGCCCGCGCCGGTCACAGGCTCACAATTTATCGGCATTGCTCTGATGTATCCATGGGGTACGAAGACGGGCGTCAGCATCGCCGAATCGTTCAGCGAGGAGATCGCCGAACGCATTGCAGACGGCATACCCGCGGTCGAGGGCGGCGAGAAATTCCGGCTGCTCTGGATCCATCTCAGGCCGATGTCCGAGACCGACATCATGGCGCGTCTCGAGCAAGAACTGCGCGCTGTCGTCGTCGCCGATCTGCTGGGCGAGGTGTGGTGGCGCGAGCTCGATGCGAATGATCCGTTCCGCGCCCTCGCGATAAAGATGCTGTCCAATCCTGAGTTGCTGCCGACGGAGAAAAGAATCGAGCGCATCCTCAGGACCGCCGAAGAATACAGGGTCGACGGCGTAATCCATTTTCTCCAGTGGGGCTGCAGATGGAACTACGGCCAGAGCGGCATTTTCAAAGACGCCGTCACCAGGGCGGGGCTGCCTTTCCTGTCGCTGGACGGCGATGCGGTCGACAGGAAGGCTACACCCCACGGCCAGATATTGACGCGGCTCGAAGGCTTCGTCGAGCTGCTGGAATCCGCCCGCTCCAGTTCGACGAGCGTGAAATGACGAGGCGCCGCCCTTGAGAGATATCTCCCGGTGACCCCAAAGCGAGAACCAGAATCCGGAGCCGGAACATATCAGGGCGCAGCGATGGCCGTCGCCGGCGTTTTGGTCTACCTGTTTCTCATCCTCTATCACGTTACTCCATATGGCTACAACCTGTCCTGCATGATCCGGTTCGGCGCCGCCAACCCGTTTTACGATCCCGCGGCCATTGAAGCCGGTCTGATTGTGTTCGACGACCCCAAACGTGGCGGAGACGGGTATGACGGTCAATTTTACTACTACATAATCAAGGATTTTTTCATGGGGGAGGAAGGGGTTCCGAATCCGTTTCGGTCCCAGCGGATATTGTATCCGGCTCTGGCATACATATTCGCGCTGGGGCAGGCGCAACTCCTGCCGTATTCGATGCCCCTCGTGAATCTTTTGGCGATAGCATTGAGCACACTGCTGCTTTGGCGGCTGACCCGCGACGGGCCGGTACGCGCGGAACTGCTCCTTGTCTACTCCATGAACATAGGATTTCTCATCGCCTTTTTTTATGACGTCGCCACGCCGCTGTGCGTCGGGCTGACGGTCGGCGGCGCGTATTTCTATTATCGCGAGAAGCTCGAGGCGGCCGCGGCGCTGCTTGCGCTGGCGATGCTGGCGCAGGAGAACGCGCTGCTGGTGATAGCGGGCTTCGCGCTGTGGCTCGTGTGGAAGAGGAACTGGCGCGGGGCGATCACGATCTCGGCCGCCCTGGGACCGTGGGCGCTCTGGCAGGCTCTGCTGTGGCAACGCTATGGCATGCTGCCCGCGCTGATGTCGGGCGGCCATTTCGAGCCGCCGTTTCTCGGCATGATCTCACAAATGGCTTCGTTCGATCTGCCCGGCGGGCTGACGGGAAACCTTCGGGCGCTGAGCGTGTATCCGTTCATGGCGTTCGTGCTAGCGCTGCTGGCCGTGAGCGTTCGCGCAATGATAAGGCGGCCGAACGCCGCCGATTTTGTGCTGCTTGTGCACGCGATGGCGGGCGTCTGTTTCAACAACGAGCAGATATGGAGCTCGACCGTCACCTCGCCGGCCAGGGCGCTGGCCACCGTGTTTCCCTTCATTGTGCTGAGCTGCGCGCGCGAGCGCTCTGCGGGATTGCGGCTGCTCGTATATGCGAGCCTCGCGCTCACGGCGATGGGAGTGATTCGGCTGCTCCTTCTGCCGGTTTATCCACACTTCGTCACGCAATAGCAGGACAAAACAATAGCGCCCGCTCGAGCGGGCGCCATGATTTCAGGATTGAGATAAAGGCCCGGGCCGCTAGCCCATCTCCTCCTTCACACGCTTGAACGCCGCGTCGGTCACGTCGAGCGTTTTCTTTATGTCTTCCTCGGTGTGTCCGGACGAGATGAACCAGTTGTGGAACGGGTGGAAGAACACGCCGCGCTGGTAGCATTCCTGGCAAAACAGCTTCGCCCTCTCCCAGCCGTCCTCGTTCGAGAACGTCATGAAGGGAATCGATTCGGGTCCCGTGTAATTTATCTGCTGCCCATATGTATCGGCCTGATCGAACAGGCCGTCCTTGAGCATCTCGCCGCGCTCATATATTACGCCGATCGCGTCGGTCGCCTCCATTTCGTCCAAGGTGGCGATGGCTGCTGCCATCGGGACGGCGCTCGTGAAGAACGAACCGGTGAAGAAGACCTGCGAGGCCGCATCCTTCACTTCGTCCTTTCCGACGCATGCGGAAATCGGATGCCCGTTGCCGAGGGCCTTCGAGAAACAGATAAGGTCGGGCCTGACACCGAATTTTTCGAGCGAGCCGCCCAGGTGCATGCGGAACCCGGCGCGAACGTCGTCCACGATGAAGACGGCCCCTGCCTCGTCGCAGACCTTGCGCACACCCTCGAGAAATCCCGGATTGGGCATCTCCGAGTCATGGAACGCCTCATGGCGGAACGGCGTGAGGATGACTCCGGCCACCTCGTCCTTGTTTTCCTCTACGAGCCGCCGCAGTCCCTCGATGTCGTTGTATTCGAACTTGAGAATGCTGGCTTGGTCTTCGGACGCGATCCCCGTCGTAAACGAAGTGCACCACGCGCCGATTCCATGGTATGTGTCCGAAGCCATTATGATCTTATTGCGGCCTGTATGGGCGCGCGCGACGCGGCAGGCATACGTGGTGACGTCGGAGCCGTTCTTGCCAAAAATGGCCCAGTCGGCTATCGGCACCATGCCGACCAACTTTTCCGCCAGTTCGACGTAGCGCTGGCTGGGCAGGTTGCATGTGTCCACTTTCTCGAGCTGCTCCCTGGCGGCCTGCTCGACCTTTGGATGATTGTAACCGAGAACCATCGGGCCGTATGCGCACATGTAGTCGATGTACTCGTTTCCGTCGACGTCCCAGAAGCGAGATCCCTCGGCGCGTTCGATGAAACACGGCGAAGAGCCGAACACGAGAAGCGTAGGGCTCTGGTGGCCGGGCACGCCGCCGGGGATCACTTTCATGGAGCGGTCGAAGAGTTCATAAGATTTCTCGAATTTTCGCATTTGCCGCTGCCTCCTGTCGCTTGAGAATCGCATGATTCAGGGAAGAAACGCTGAGGGGAATCTTACTATTTTTCCAGCGCCTTTGCAAGTCAAAAACAGGAAAAATGGTTCTTATCGCCTCGAGATGCTGTCTCGGGAGGATGGGTATGTGGAGGCGGCGCGTCTCAGTGCCTATCGGACGGGCGCGCCGCCGTCCACATGGGGAGAAGACATGCACCGGGGGGATGCATGCATCACGCCTGTTCAGTTGCGTCTATTGAAGTTAATCGGCAAAATGGGAGACACATCACTGCGCCGATTATGTTTTCGATTCCACTCCCTGCTTTTTCTGGAACAGAGAACAACCCTCGTGGGCCTGATTTGCGCAGACCGGCTCGATGGTAGCGTCGGCAGGCACGTGTATGCCCGTTTCCTTTGCCTGACAAGTCTGTACGGGCCATTGATGAAGGTACGGACACCCCCCTGCGACAGTGAAGTTCTTCATCCTATTTCGATTCCCTGGCTCGGCCGTTGTCACCGGTTCTCTAGTTTGCGGTAATAGCGCGAAAATGGATTGTCAATCGCGAATGTGCACGGTCGTGAGCGCACCGCTCGAGCCGTCGCCGAGGACATATTCCCGGCACTGGCGAAGAAAACACATGGCTGCTTCCCACTCGCCCTCGATGACGGCAGCCGACTGAAATTGATCGATCAGCTTCAAGCCGCTCTTTGAGGCGAGCGATTCGACATAATGAGCGAAACCGTTTTCCTTTTTGGCGTTGGGAAAAACGAATTCGAAAACCATGATGTCTCCTCCCCTGATGGATGCACACAGGTTGCCGATACGCGCCTAAACAATTTCACAATCAATTATTATACAAATCTAATATGCAAATTCGAGGCCAATCGGAAATAAACAGATCGGGAGAGGGCTAAGCTTCTGTCGGCAAGGTACTTATGGAAAAGATAGAGGAATCCTTCGGATTCTCGAAGCCATATTTTAGCGCCAAATCTGGCGCATTTGAATGGTGGCAGGCCGTAACATATTGTGGGACAATGGATTATAGGTGCAGGCGGAAGCATGACTAAACGTCAAATATGGCGCGGCAGCATAATCGATGGGCTAAAGCGCGGGCCGGTCACTTGAAATCGCCGGGCAGGATTCCATGATTTTTCAATTTTCTCTGGAATGTCCGCAGGCTCTGTCCCGCCTTTTCGGCCGCTAGGTCGGTTTGGCCGTTGTAGCGCCGCAGCAGTTCCGTCAGATATTCCTTCTCGGTTTCCGCCAGCCTCTCGGCAAGCGGCAAATCGATCACGGAGCGGCCTCGGGTGGGGAGGCTCGCATCGGAACGGGTGGTCTCGGAGATCGCGTCTTCATCGATACAGTTTCCGCTTACGGTGGCGACGGCCCGCTCGATCACATTTTCGAGCTCGCGCACGTTTCCGGGCCAATCATGCTTCATCAATTTTTTGATCGCGCCGTGCGTGATCTCGGTGACGTCGCGTCCCATCCTGTCGCGGTGGATTTTCAGGAAATGCCGGGCGAGCAGGGGAATGTCCTCGAGGCGCTCGCGGAGCGGAGGGATGCTGAGAGGGATGACTTTGAGCCGATCGTAGAGGTCCTCCCTAAATCCGCCCTCGCTGACGAGCTTGCCCAGATCGACATTTGTGGCCGCAATGAGCCGGATGTCCGACTTGATGGATTCGTTGCTCCCGACGCGCTGGAACCGCTTGTCTTCGATCGCTCTCAGCAGTTTCACCTGCATGGCCGGAGACATGTTGGCGACCTCGTCCATGAAAAGTGTGGACCCGTCGGCGTACTGCAGCCTTCCGATGCGACGGCTCGAGGCGCCGGTGAATGCGCCTTTTTCGTGGCCGAAGAGCTCTGATTCGAGCAGGGTGTCGGGAAGCGCCCCACAATCTACTGCGACGAACTGCTTGTTTTTCCTCGGACTGTGGATATGAATGGCCCGGGCTATGAGTTCCTTGCCCGTGCCGGTCTCGCCTTCGATCAGTACGGTGCTGTCGGTCGGCGCGACCGAGACCACGGTACCGAATATCTTTTGCATCCGGTGGTTCTTGCTGATTATGTTTCCGAAACCGAACTGCGATTCTAACTGCTCCCGGAGCAGGATATTCTCGGCGAGCAGATTGCGTTTTTCAAAAATCCTTCCGACGACAAGGTTCAACTCCTCGGTGTTGAAGGGCTTGGTCATGTAATCTTCCGCCCCCAGCTTCATCGCCTCGATCGCCGAGTCCACCGTGGCGTGCGCCGTTACGAGCAGAAGCGAGGTGCGGGGAGAGGCGCTTTTGATTCTCTCAATCAGTTCGAGGCCCGAAATGCCGGGCATTTTCAGATCCGTGAGCACGAGATCGAATTTCTGCGCGGCCAGAAGTTTGAGCGCCTCCTCGCCGGAGGCGGCGCACGATACGACATGTTCCGGCCCGCCGAGAGCACGGGCCAGTTGTCTCCTCTGGATGTCGTCGTCCTCGACCACGAGGATCTGATTTTTTGGCATGACCGGCCTCTGAGGAACGAGTCTTGCGCCGGGACTGCCGGCGCCGGCCCGTCCGGACCTGAGACAAGCGGCACACGGAGGATTCCACTGCATTGGATCGGTACCGGCTTCGGAGGGAATTATATCAGACAAAGCTCTGACAAGGCAAAGGGCCATGGCGGCCCCTTATGAGCAAGCCCGGGCCAACCCACGGCCCCGGCGTATTTGACAAGAAAGGGCCATTCTGATAATATGTTTTGATTAACAATTGGTCGCGTGTCGGTCTAAAATCTTATCACATTTGGGCTTACAATTGATGGGGAGTCGCCAAGCGGTAAGGCACCGGCCTTTGGCGCCGACATTCGCAGGTTCGAATCCTGCCTCCCCAGCCGAAAAAGAATTCCGGTGGACTTTTTTGGTCACGCTCCCGAGAGAGAACCGATTCGAATAATGCCGAAAAAAGCTAAAACAAATCTGATTTGCCTCATACTTGCGGCGGGGCAGGGGACACGGATGAAGTCGGAGACGCCCAAGGTGCTCCACCATCTGTGCGGCATGCCGATGATCGATCACGTCGTGCAGACGGCCCGCAAACTGTCGCCCGACAAAATATATCTGATCGTCGGTTACAAGAAGGAACTCGTCCGCGACCATCTGGGCGATTCCGCGAAATACATAACCCAGGCCGAACAGCTTGGCACGGGCCACGCGGTCATGCAGGCGCGCACTGTGCTGTCGAAATACAAGGGCGACGTGCTCGTCCTGTACGGCGACGTCCCGCTAGTGAGCGAGGAAACGCTGACCGCGCTGGTCGATAAGCACCGCCACAGCCGCAGCTCGGCCGCGATCGTCACGACGAAGGTCGCCGACCCGAGCGGGTTCGGCCGGATCATCCGCGACCGCTCTCGCAGGATCGCCAAAATCGTCGAGGAAAAGGACGCCAGTCCTGCGCAAAAGCGCAGGCGCGAGATCAATGCGGGCATCTATTGCTTTAAATCGGCGGCGCTCCTCGGCGCGCTCAAGAAGCTGGACACGGCCAACGAGCAGCAGGAATACTATCTGACGGACGCGATAGAGATTCTGATCAAGCAGGGCAGAAAGGTCGAGACGATCACGACGACCGACGAGATCGAGATCATGCAGGTCAACGACCGCAGGCAGCAGGCGGCAATGAACAAGATCATGCGTGACCGCGTGCTTGATCGGCTCATGGAAACCGGGGTCACGGTCGTCGACCCCGCGAGCACGTTTGTCTCCTCGACCGTCGAGATCGAGCGCGACGTTACGCTCTATCCATTCACCTACATCGAGGGACACACGCGCATCGGGAGCGGAACGGTCATCGGCCCGCAGACCTATATGGCCGATTGCGAGATCGAAGAAAACGTGGTCATAGTGATGTCGTATCTTTCCTCGTGCATCGTTCGCGCCAACAGCCGCATCGGCCCCTATACGCATCTCAGGCCCGAGGCGCTCATCGGCGAAAACGTGCACATCGGAAACTTCGTCGAGATCAAAAAGTCGGTGATCGATGACGGCGCAAGGGCCAACCACCTGAGCTACATCGGCGACGCCAAGATCGGCAAAGGCGTGAACATCGGCGCGGGCACGATCACCGCGAACTATGACGGCGTCAGAAAGCACGAGACCGTGATCGAGGACGGCGCCTCGATCGGTAGCGGCACCGTGTTGATTGCGCCGGTTCGCGTGGGCAGGATGGCCGTGACGGGTGCCGGCGCGATCGTTCCGAGCCGCCGCGACATTCCGCCGCACTCGGTATTCGTCGGGATGCCCGCGCAAGAACTGAAGCCAAAGGAAAAAAAATAACCCAAGGGCTTTGAAAGGAAGTTGTTACTCATGGAATTCGCTGAACTGAAAGTAGAGCGTCGTTCCAGAACGGGAAAGGGCGGCGCGCGGGAATGCCGGCGAAACGGCATGCTCCCGGGAGTTCTTTACGGTATGAAGGACGAACCCACGCCCGTGGCCGTCGATCCCAAGCTGCTCGACAAGGCGCTGAACACGCACGCCGGAAGCAACGTGATCATAAAGCTCTCACTCGATGACGCAGGCGAGCCGGTAAACGTCGTAGTCAAGGAGGTTCAGGTCGATAACCTGAGAGGCGTCATGAAGCACGTGGACTTCTGTCACATATCTCTCGACCGAAGGATACGGAGCATGGTCCCGTTCAAGATTCTCGGCGAGTCGGCCGGCGTGAAGCAGGGCGGCATCCTCGAGCATCTGCTTTGGGAACTCGAAGTCGAATGCCTTCCGCTCGATATTCCGGACCGGATCGAGATCGACGTATCCGAACTCGAAATCGGCGATTCTGTCGTGGTCTCGCAACTGACCGTGCCCGAGAAAATCGATGTCACGACCGACTGGAACGCAACCGTTGTTCATGTGGTTGCTCCGCGCGTCGAAGAGGTCGGCGAAGAGGTCGTCGAGGAGGCCGAAAGCGAAGGTGAAGAGCCCGAGGGTATCAGCGCC
>CBDUSG010000067.1:0-9702 GCA_965369575.1 uncultured bacterium
GCGATCCAGTGGCCGGATGGTCGCAGCAGTACGATAGCCGCCGTTGGCCCGCCAAAGCCCGACCCTGGGAACTGCCGGCCATCTGCAGCGTCGTCACCGCACGCAACATTCAGACACTCATCGAGCTCTACGTTTACACCGGCGGCTTCGGTCTGCCGAAGTGAGGTTGTTTCAAAACCGGCCTTACCGATTCAGTTCCAGCGAGAACCTGTCCCATGCGGCTCAAACATAGCCGACGCAAGGATACGAAGTATCCGTGGATGGGGGCCCTGCCCCCCGACTCACCCCCGCGATTGCTTTGGTTTGTAAGTGAATTGTGGTTCTGCCATAATGTCTCCGAAGATTTCTTGCAATCCCGCAGCATGGCCTTAATAAGGAGAGCGCCAAGGTGGATAAGACGATCGACAAGACACATTTCTATGATGGCTGGTTATACTCGAAGACCGATGACCCGGGAAAGCAGGTGATCAGGGATATTATCGTGGAACAAATCCCGGACAACAGCTCCGTTGTGGACATCGGATGTGGGACCGGAGCGCTGGCGTTTCAGCTTGCCGGGAAATGCAGGAAGGTGGTTGGAATCGATCTGTCTTCGAAAATGCTCCAGTTTGCCGACAAACGAAAAAGCGAGGGGAGCTATCCTAATGTGGAATTTTTCCACGGAGACGCGACCAAGTTGTCGGAAACGCTCAGTGAAAGCCTCGACTATGCCACGATATCAGTCGTTTTACATGAAATGCCGCCCGAGACCGGCCTTGGAATATTGCGTGAAATAAGGCCCATTGCGAAAAAACTGATCGTTGCCGATTATATCACGCCGCAACCCAGGAGCGTCTGGGGAATAATGAATCAATTGGGTGAGTTTATGGCGGGAATCGAACACTATAGAATCTTCAGGTCTTTTCACACCTACGGCGGGCTCAAGGCGTTGCTTGCTGAAAGCGGATTGAAAATCGAAAAGGAGACAGTGGACACAACAGGAACTTACATCGTCTTAAATTCCACTCTGTGAAACCCTCATGATCTGCCGCCGGCGGCGGCGGCGGGTCGCCGCAGACATGAGATACTTCGTATCTCTTCTCTGAAGGGCAGTTAGCCAGCGGTGGGCGGCGAGTCCAGCGGCGGCAATGGGAGCCAGGTCTACGCATTTGAAAGAATTGATAAGAGTAGGGTGGATATTTGATCTTGAATGTATACTGCTATCCTGCCGGCAACACATATATTCCTCCTGGCAAAAGGAGGGATGCGTAGCATCCCCTGGGGGGTGCGGGGGCGCCTCGCCCCCGCTGCGGCGACTCGCCGCTGATTGACAAGCTGCATGGATTCAGATAGAATTATCGCCGGTTCTGGTGTGTTTATGTGGGGGGGATAAGCGTCGCGCGATGCGCGGCACGGGCGGCCCTCGCTTGTGCGGAAGGCTCCTCCTGCACTCTCGGTTTTTTGTTCCCGGCCGGATCCTTGACGACACGATTGCGTGCGATGACGCGAACTATCATCCATGTCGACATGGACGCCTTCTACGCGTCCATCGAGCAGCGCGACGATCCCTCACTCGAGGGAAAGCCGGTCATCGTCGGCGGAGTCACCGGCCAAAGGGGCGTCGTCTCGGCGGCGTCATACGAGGCGCGCCGCTACGGTGTGCACAGCGCGATGCCGGTCGGCCGGGCGCGACGGCTCTGTCCCAACGGTGTTTTTGTGTCGGGCGACATGGAGAAGTACAGGGCCGTGTCGGGACAGCTCAGGGCCATACTATCGAGCTACACGCCGCTGGTACAACCGTTATCGCTCGATGAAGCGTTCCTCGACGTCACGGCCGGCATGAAACTCTGGGGCGGCGCCGAGGCGATAGGGCGCGAGATCAAGCAGCGGGTTCATGACGAGCTCCGCCTCACGGCCTCGGTCGGCATTGCGCCGAACAAATTTCTGGCCAAAATGGCGTCGGAGCATGGGAAACCCGACGGTCTCGTCGTGATAAAGCCGGGCGAGGAAGATGCATTCCTCTTCACGCTTCCCGTGAGCGAGGTCTACGGCGTCGGCAAAGTGACCGCCCGCCGGATGACCGAGCACGGAATCGAGACTATCGGACAACTGGCGGAGATGTCGAGGGAGCGACTGAGGCGGCTGTTTGGCAAGCAGGGCGAGCGGTTGCACGAACTCTCTCACGGCATCGATGAGAGCGAGGTCGTCGCGGAGGCCGAGGCGAAGTCCATAAGCCATGAGACCACCTTCGACTCCGACGTCGGCGACACGAAGCGGCTGCGAAAGACACTCGGTCTGCTGTCCGACAGGGTTGCCGCGCGGCTCAGGCAGGAAGAATTGGTTGCGGGAACAGTCGGCGTAAAAGTCAGGCTCGCCGATTTCACGACGCTCACGAGAGAGCGGAGCCTGAAAGAGCCCGTCTGCGCCGATAATGAAATATTGTCGGTCGCATGGAATCTTTTCCGGGAAGTTCCGCTGGGAGGGCAGAAGGTTCGGCTGCTGGGGGTGGTCACATCCGGGCTGGACAGTCCCCCGGGACAGATGAGCCTTTTCGCCGGCGCCGGCGAGAAAAGCCGTAAAACCATGCGGGCCGTCGACAACATCAGGAAAAAATTCGGCAATGCCGCCATTGGCCGCGCCTCACAGGCGACGCCGAGGAACGAGGATAAACAAGGGAGCAAGGGGCCGCCCGAGAAGCAGAAAGGAGCATGAAGCCGGATGAACGAGGATTATATCGATAGGCTTGTCGGCGACATTCAAGAATACCTGAGGGAAGAGGACGAGAAAAGCCGACTCGCCTTAGGCGGCTCGCAAGCGAGCGACGCCGAACCGACAACACGCAAGCTGTTGCGCCGGCCGTCCCTGGCAGGGTCTATTACGTTCCTGTCGGCGTGCGCCGTGGGATCGATTACGGTTGCGATACTGCTGCTCGGCGTTGTCGGGGTTCCGAGCGAAAACTCGATCAGCACGATCTGGCTTTTCGCGGCCGGTGGATGCGGCATCTTTTTTTCGGCGATGCTGATCTCGGTATGGAGACGACTCCTTTTGCTCGGCGAAATCGAGAAAAATACGCGTCTTATACTCGAAAGCAAGCAGACCGCCAATGCGCTCCTGGAACAATATATTAAGAGGGTGACCTGAGCCGCCCTGTGGGGGGCAAGGTGCCCCCCTCCCTTATGTCACGCTTTCGGTGCCAGGCACCAAAGCGTGACACAAGCGGCCAGTGGCCGCGGACATGAGATGCTGCGCATCTCTATTCCTGACGAAGGGCGACAACCTATTGCTCCGGTGCTACATATGAGGCGAGCCGCGGCAGAGTTTCATAGCCGGCCTTACCGATTCAGTTTCAGCAAGGACCTGTCCCATGCGGCTGCAACATAGCCTCCGCAAGGATGCGAAGTATCCGCTGTCAGCGGCCACTGGCCGCCGCCCGATGTAAGGATATACGGTTGACACGACACTAAGGGTTCAGATACTTGTAGAGAGCGTAGATCCCGACCACCGGCAGCAGTGCGAGCAGCCACATCTTGTGTTCCATCATCCACGGCGGCAGCGTCTGAAGGAAAAAATGGGCCGACCAGTCGGCCACCTCGCCTATCAGACCTTGTATATAGTCCATATCCCCTCCTGGTGTCGTGTCAACCGTGTATTGTCGGCCTCAGAGTCCCTTCGGGCGAGTCGATAAGCGGTCATCTGCAAGGCGCTCCTTCAGATTCCCAAAAACTCCTTCGCGTTCTCGAAAAGAATCTTCTCCTTCTCGGCCGGCTCCAGAGGAAGTCTGAGCAGGGCCTCGAGGCTGGCTGCCGGACTGAACCACGGATAGTCCGAGCCGAACATCACCCGCTCGACGCCAAGTTTCCGAATCAGTTCGGCGGCCTCATCGTCTGACAGGACTTCCAGATGTTCCACGCCCGAAATGACGGCCGAGGTATCGAAATACACATTTTTGTGCTTATTGGCGAGTTCCACCGATTCATCCCAGAATCCGTGACCGAGATGCGCGACGACCAGCTTCAGGTCCGGAAAACTTTCGAGCACCGGCTCGAAGTTCGACGGCCTGGTGTAGTCGGCGTCGGGAGACATCATGAACAGTCCGCCATGCGAGATTATGGGAAGGCCCAATTCCTGGGCCATCTGGTAGACGGGCCACAATTTCTCGTCGCGCGGAAAGAAATGGCCCTCGGCCGGATGAAGCTTCAAGCCCTTTGCCCCGAGTTCCTTCGCGCAGCGCTCGACCTCGGCGGTCATCTGGTTGGCGCTCATCAGCGGATCGACCGACGGGAACGCCACCAACTCGTCATGCTCGCTTGCGACCTCGCATGTCCAGGTGTTGCGGCGCTTGAGGCGCTCACCCATTTTTGCCGAAATATCGGGATGCTCGCCCCCTCGCTCATCCTCGGGGAGCCGCTCTATCGCCGCCTCATACATCTCGCGCACGGGCGTCATGTTGACCTGGATCGCCTTCGAGATGCCGGCCTCGGCGAGAATGCCCAGCAGCTCGTCGGGCGTGCCGTTGCAGCCCGCCTGGCCCGAGCCGGCGGTCGCCTGCATGCCTATCTCAGGAGTCTTGTATGTGTGCACATGCGCGTCAATCACCAAATGGTCGGTCATCTTTCTCCTCACATTTTCGCCGGCAACGCCCATATCCGCAATATTCGGGCTCATTATAGCACCCGACGCCGCGCGCTACAAATCGGAAAAACAATGTAAGTAGAATCAATGGGGATCATTATGCACTGGACAGATTGCCAATATTGCGGATTAATTCGACTCAATATTGAAGCCCTGGTAATTACGAAAACGGAGATATAGAATGGAAATGTCCGAAAGTGAGCAGGGTTCGCGACAAATACTGATGAACATATTCAAATATCATTGTGAACTTCAGGTGACCCGCAATATTCATGCGTTTGTTAGCTTTCTTGCCATATATAAATGGACGCTGCCAAAACCTCCAATTTCTTCTTCAGTATATTCAAAGGGAAACTCTTGAAGTATTTTCGAGATATCTCTAATTGTATCTCCTGCCGACTCCATTAATCTAGTAAGCCAATAACCAAGTCGGTTTCTATCTGAGGGATAATCAAAATCAACAATTAGCAATATCCCCCCCTCTTTCAATACTCGAAAAAATTCTGACATTGCCTGTTTTCCATTCGGGTATCCTGTAAATGCCATTGTGTTAACTACAGTATCAAAATAATTCTCCGGGAAAGGAAGTTTTTCAACATTAGCCCGCTGAAGCGTTGCCCCAATACCCTTCCGGGATAGATTTTTCTTCGCAATTTCAACCATATTGGTATTAAAGTCGATACCATATGTCTCGTACTTATTGGCATATTGCATCAGCAAGAATCCAGTTCCAAACGAGGCTTCTAAAACACGGTTGCCTTCAATGTACGGGATAACCGTCTTTATCCAGGTTTTCCAGACAGGAAGCAATCTTACAGCAATATCGTATGCCTTTGCATATTTTGAATACTCCTTATCCAGCTTTTTTGTATACTCAGTCGAATTTTCAGGTTCTTTCGAGTAGACAATCTTTTCTTCTGGAACATTTAACAACATAGTTTTCTCCAGTCGATTTTTTATATCAAGCTAACGTCACGCATGAGGCGCGAGGTGTGGCGCGTCCCCGCGGCCGAATAGGAGGCGCGCAGTTTTCTGATTCCCCTATTCCTTTCAGATTGTTTCATTTCGCGAGTATCCCCTCGACGAAGCATCTGGTCGTAAGATCGGCCATTTCGTCGTATGTGAGCTGAGCGTCCCCCATTGCCCATCGGGCCAGCAGCGTATATGCGACCATCCCGTCCGCGAGCACGGCCGCCCAGGCCGAGTTCAGATCGCCGCGAATTCGGCCGGCCTGTTTTCCTTCCTCGAGTATCTCGATAAAGATGCCGGATGCGGGCGCCAGGGCTTCGAGGAACTCTTTCTGCCGTTCAGGGTCCGAAGCGAAGCCCTCACGCAGAATGACTTTGCTCAGGGCCTCGTTCTGTTCCATGAAGTGGTAGTCAAGCCGGATGGTACGCCTGATTTTTTCGACCGGGTCGTCGACGTCGGAGATTTGCCCCCTTATCTGCTCGGTCAATATTTCCATCGCGTGCTCGACGACGGCGAGCAGAAGGTCATATTTGGAACGGAAATAATTGTAGACGGTACCCTTTGCGAATCCGGCTCTCACGGATATCTGCGAGATGTTCGCGCGAGCGTATCCGGCCTCGGCGAACTCGATCGACGCGGCCTCTATCAGCTTCCGCCTCGTTGCCTGCTTCTTTTTTTCCCTGGCTTTTTCCATCGTGCCTCGTGCATTAATTTAGGTCTATTGCTCAGGTACTACTGCGAGCGGAAAATAGTTATCATTCCGGCGTAGGGGCGCGGCGTTGTGCAGTGCCCGATCCCGATCGGGGGACACAAAGGCACAAAGAAAATCCTGGATAAATTAGGAACAGACCACTATTTCTAAGCGGGCTTAAGTGAACTTATTGGGGTCTGACCCCAAATAGTTCACTTAACGGAAGCTAGGGGACAGTCCCCGGGCACAAGCTTCGCGGGAATGACCCGGCGAGTCGCCGGTGACATTTGGGGAGGCACGCCCTTTCGGATAAAGAGAGTGAAGTACTTCGTGCTCCCCTTAGTAAGGCTTTCTTTACCACCTTCATTGACACAAGATTTGGCGTTGGGCTATAATATTTAAAATTGGCCGCTATCTAACTGGAAATCGCGCTTTCGGGCGAGATTCTTTTTTGCTTTTGTAAGCCTCGTGCGCCCAGTCACCTACGCATGGGGGGGAGGCGTTCCCAAGTGGAAAAACTCAAGGAAAAAGCGGCGCTCGTGCTGCGCGAGTCGGCCGGTCGTCCGCTCAAGATGAAAGAGATAGCGCGCCGCCTCAAACTGGGCGAAGATTCCCACCGCCGCCTGAAGACCGCATTAAAGGAACTTGTCGATACAGGCGAGGTCGTACAGACGCGCGGCCGGCGGTTCGGCGCGATCGAGCATATGAATCTCGTCGCCGGGACTTTTCTCGGACATCGCGACGGCTACGGCTTCGTGCGACCTTTACCGCGGCCGGGACAGACCAACGTGCCCGATATTTACGTCAGCGGCAGGGACGTCGACGGCGCGATGCACGGCGACAAGGTGGTCGTAAGGGTGGCGGGGCGCGCTGCCGGCGCACGGCCTTCCGCCGCCAAAAAGTCGGGCCGCCCGACGAAGCCAAAGCGACTCAGGGGCGAGATAATTCGTGTGCTCGAACGAGCGCACCGCACCGTAGTCGGGTATTTTGAAAAGGGCCGCAATTTCGCATTCGTCGTGCCGATAGACGACAGGATATCGCAGCACGTCTACGTGGACTCTGTAGACACGCTCGACGCCGAGCCGGGACAGATAGTAACGGCCGAGATCACCGAATATCCCTCGTATTCGAGGAACCCTGAAGGCAAGGTCATCGAGGTGCTCGGCAACCGAGGCGACCGAGGGCTCGACACCGAGTTGCTCATTCGCAAGCACGGCCTTTCGACCGAGTTTCCGGCGAGCGTGATCGATGCGGCGGAAAAGCTCTCGCGCAAGATACCGAAGAGCGCGCTGGAGCGGCGCACAGACCTGCGAGAGCTGCCGATGCTGACCATCGACGGCGCCGACGCGAAGGACTACGACGACGCGGTCTCCATCGAGATGTCCGGGAAGGGGAACTACGTGCTGGGGGTGCACATTGCCGACGTGGGCTATTACGTCAGACCCGGCGACCCGATAGACGATGAGGCGTATAAAAGGGCGACCAGCATCTACCTCGAGGACCGCGTGCTGCCGATGCTGCCGGAGCGCCTCAGCAACGAGTTGTGCAGCCTGCGGGAAAACGAAGACCGCGTCTCGATGACCGTGAAGATGGAGATCAGCCCGAAGGGAAAGCTCCTGCGCTCGGAGATATTCGACAGCGTCATACGCGTCAACCACAGGACGACTTACGACGAAGTCTTCGGGATCCTCGAGGGCGACGAGGCGCTGACAGAAAAGTATTCCGACTTCGCAGAAAGCCTTCACACAATGAACAAGCTCGCGCGCACGCTTCGGGCAAAGAGGATGGCGCACGGGAGCCTCGATTTCAATTTCCCCGAGGCGCGCGCGATATTCGACGGCGAGGGCGAAGTGGTCGATATAGTCCTTCAAAAGCACACGATCGCCCACGAACTCATCGAGGAATTCATGTTGATGGCGAACGAGGCCGTCGCACGACACGTGACGACCAGCGAGGCCCTTATGATGTATCGCATACACGAGCAACCGAATCCCGACAGCATCGTCTCGTTCCGGGAGTTCGTCGCCTCGCTCGGCTATCATCTCGGCGAAGCGGATGCAATGTCGCCGCACGGACTGCAGAAGGTATCGCGCATGGCAAAGGGAAAACCCGAGGAAACGCTGATAAACTATCTCATGCTGCGCTCGCTGAAGGTCGCCCGGTACTCGCCGGAAAACGCCGGCCACTTCGGGCTCGCGTGCGATTGTTACACGCATTTTACATCGCCGATCAGGCGGTATCCCGATCTCGTCGTCCACAGGATACTGCGGACGCTTCGGCGCGGCGGCTCACAGCTCGTCGAAGAGCAATATTCCGAGAACCTCGAGCGCACGGCCGAACATTGCTCGACGCGCGAGAGGGAGGCGACGGAGGCCGAGCGCGAGTCGCTCGAAACCAAGCAGCTTATTTTTATGGCCGATAAGATCGGCGAAGAATTCGACGGCAGAATCACCGGGGTACACTCGTACGGGCTGTTCATCGAGCTCGTGGATTTTCTCGTCGAGGGGCTCATTCACGTGAGCAGTCTCGATGATGACTACTACATTTTCATGGAGGACAAGCACTGCCTGCTGGGAGAAAATACGGGGAAAAACTACAGGCTCGGCGACGTGGTCCGCGTGAAAGTGGTCCGAATCGATCTGGATAGAAGACGAATGGATTTCGTGGTCCCCGACAGCAAAAGCGCAACCGGCGGAAAAAGCAAGGGGCGCAAACGATGAAGAAACTCAGGGTCGCCGTCGTCGGCGCAAACGGATACGCGGGCGGCGAAATGGTCAGATTGCTGGCGGCGCATCCGGCGGTCGAGATAGCCGCGCTTACCTCGCGCCGGTACGCGGGGAAAAACATCGCCGAGGTCTTCCCGGCGCTGCGCGGAATCCTCGACATGCCGCTTATCGAGATGGACATCGGTGAATTGGCCGAAAAATGCGATGCGGTCTTCCTGGCTGTTCCTCACTCACAGGCGATGCCCATCGTTGCGGGCCTGATGAAGGAGGGCGCACGGGTCATCGATTACAGCGCCGACTTCCGCCTGAAGGACCCGAACGTCTTCGAGAATTGGTACGACAGCCCGCACACCGAGCCGGCCCTTGTCGAGAAAAGCGTCTATGGCCTGCCGGAATTGCACGGGGAACGGCTGCCCGATGCGCAGCTCGTCGCGATGCCCGGCTGCTACCCGACGGGCGCGCTGCTCGCGCTTGCTCCCGCGATCAGGAACCGGTTGATAGACCTCGAGCATATCGTCATAAATTCGATGTCCGGTGTCTCCGGCGCAGGACAGAGGCCAACGCAGAACACGCATTTCCCGGAGATCGCAGACAACCTCAGGGCGTATGGGGTTACATCGCACAGGCACACGCCGGAGATCGAGCAGGAACTCTCGCTGGCCGCCGGGCGGCCGGTCCCGGTCAGTTTCACGCCCCATCTGGTGC
>CBDUSG010000068.1:0-9695 GCA_965369575.1 uncultured bacterium
TTTCGGCGCACAAATCCGCGGGGGAGAGAGCTCGGTAAAGATTCGGATGAGCGACAGCCCGGTATTGTCGCAGGGAGACAAGCTGGACATACTCGTCGCTTTCAACTGGGCCGACTACGCGAAGTTCAGGTCCGAGCTCGAGATAAAAGAGGGCGTCGTCGTTCTCTGTGACACGAAGGATGAAACTCCGCATGACGATCTTCCGCTGCAATGGTCGGCGAGACCTATAATCTACCGGATTCCCTTTCACGACATAGCGACGGCGAGCATCGGCCCCGGGCCCGGCAAGAACATGGTGATGCTCGGCGTGCTCGCCGAGATGTTCGGGCTGCCGTCTGAGGCGCTTCGCGCCATCCTCCGGAGCAAGTTCGAGCGCAAAGGTCAAAAGGTCGTCGAAATGAACGTCCGCGCATTCGAGGCGGGTATCGAATACGCGCGCGAGAAAACCCACCACCGGGGCGCAAAGGTATTTTCTCGATCCAAAGGCGAGCCGAAAATGGTGATCTCCGGCAACGAGGCGATCGTGCTTGGTGCGCTGGCGGCGGGTGTGGACTTTTTCGCCGGTTACCCCATCACTCCCGCCACTGAAATCATGGAATACTTGGCCCGGTTGATGCCGGCGCATGGGGGCACCTGGATTCAGGCCGAGGACGAGATCGCCGCGATCGGGATGGCCCTCGGCGCCTCGTTTGCGGGCAAGCGATCGATGACGGCAACCTCCGGCCCCGGCCTCTCGCTCATGAACGAGATGATAGGGCTCGCCTCGCTGGCCGAGATACCGCTGGTTATCGTCGACGTTCAACGGGCCGGACCGAGCACCGGCATGCCCACGAAAACCGAGCAGGCAGACCTGCAGCAGGCCCTTTATGGCACTCACGGCGATGCGCCACGCGTGGTCATCGCGCCCGCCGACGTCGAAGACTGCTTCAATGTCGCGGCCGATGCCTTCTGCATCGCCGAAGAATACCAGATTCCCGTGATAATACTTTCGGATCAGTTCATCGGACAGCGAAAGGAATCGGTTCCGCGATTCACCGCCGGGCGCATAAAGAAATGCCGGCGACTGGCGCCTCGGCCGGAGCAGCTCGATGACTACATGCGCTATGCTCTGACGAAGAGCGGCGTGTCGCCGATGTCGTATCCGGGAATAGCGAGAGGCGAGTACACGGCGGCGGGCCTCGAACACGACGAACGCGGGAGACCCGCTTCGACGCCCGAGATGCACGAGGAGATGACCGCCAAGCGTTTTCGGAAGCTCGAGGCGCTGCGGCGCGAATGGAAGTTCACGCGGCGCTACGGGCCTCCGGACGCGGAGATCGGCATCATCGGATGGGGCTCGACGAAGGGCGCGATCAAGGAAGCCGTCCTGAGGGCAGAGGCCGAGGGACCCAAGGTTGCGGGGCTGGTTCCGCAGTTGATCTATCCGCTGCCGTACCAGGATATGGACTCTTTCCTGAGACCGCTCAAGAGGGTTGTCGTGGTGGAGATGTCCTACTCGGCGCAGTTTCTGAAGTATCTGCGCGCCAACTTCAAGATTCCCGACGACGTGGCTCTGCTCAAGCGCAGTGGCGGCAGACCGTTTTCGGTCGAGGAGATTTACGAGAAAATCGAGGGCGAGGTGACCTCCGGTGTCTGTTGCTGAGAAAGAGTCGTTCAGGAAGGGCGTCGTTCCGGTCTGGTGTACGGGATGCGGCAACTACGGCGTGCTTACCGCCGTATATCAGGCGCTGGGCCGGCTGGAAATCCCGCGCGAGAAGATCACAATGGTTTCCGGCATCGGGTGCTCGAGCCGATTGCCCGGCTACGTCGACGTCTACGGCTTTAACGCGGTTCACGGCAGGGCGCTTCCGATCGCGACGGGCGTAAAGGCGGCCAGTCCGGAGCTGACGGTGCTGGCGGTCGGCGGCGACGGCGACGCGCTCAGCATCGGCGGCGGCCACATCCCTCATGCGGCCCGCCGCAACGTCGATATAACGTATCTCATAATGGACAACAGCATCTACGCCCTCACGAAGGGGCAGGCCTCGCCCACGACGCCGCTCGACGACATCACGTCCTCGACCGTTTATGGGACGATCGAAGAGCCGCTCGACGCCGTCGGCCTCGCACTCGCCTACGGAGTTACGTTTATCGCGCGCGGCTATTCGGGCAACGTAAAACACCTGGCGTCCCTGGTCGTTGAGGGAGTGCGCCATCCCGGGTTTGCGCTCGTGCACATCATCACGCCCTGCGTCACATGGCGCGGCAAAAAAGGATTCGAACAGGTAAAGGAACTCGGCTATTACCTCGACGGCGCACACGATCCGTCCGACATGACTCGGGCCGTCGAGGTATCCCGCGAAAGCGAGAGAATACCGCTCGGAATCATATATAGAGAAGAGAAGCCGACGTACGGAGATAAGATCGCAGCGCAGCGTGAAGAGGCTCGGCGGGGAGCGGTCCCCTCTTTTGATAAGCTCGTGGACCTGTTCGTTCCGCAGCCGGGGGCATAGGGCCCGGAGGATTCCGGTTCCCTGCCTTCTGGTTTGGAGCGAGCGAAGCGAAGTGAATCTCTTCCGAGAAAAAGGTCGCGACCATGATTATTTCGATGGCGCGCAGGCTCGCGGCTGTGGATGGCTGATTCCCGCGCACGCGCTTTTTCCCATCTGCTTCGTCCTGTTGCAATCGCCGGAGACGTATGATACAATTGAGTTTGGGAGACTTCCCCAAGGAAGAAAAAATGCCTCTCATCAGGATCGTGACATATCCCGGGCCCGTCTTGCGCAAGAAGGCCTCGGCCATAAAGAGCGTCAACGGCAAACTGATCGAGGCCGCCGACGCGATGTTCGAGGTGATGTACGAGAACAGCGGAATAGGGCTGGCGGCGCCACAGATAGGCCTGTCCAAGCGCTTGCTCGTGCTCGACATACGTGAGGACGGGATGCCAAACTACGTCATGATCAATCCTCGCATCACGCGCCGCGAGGGCTCGGTCGAGGCCGAAGAAGGCTGCCTCAGCCTCCCCGAGGTTTTCGGCGAAATCGAGCGCGCCGAACGCGTGGAGGTCGCATATGTCGACCGCGACGGCGAGGAGCGGACGCTCGAGGCGGAGGGCCTCCTGGCGCGCGCGATGCAGCACGAGATCGACCATCTGAACGGCGTGCTCTTTATCGACAGGCTGAACAAAGCGCGTCGGCGCGAGGTCGAGCAGCAGCTTCGCGAACTCGCCGAGGCGACCAAAGAAAGGAATCCGGGCTGAGATGCAGGCCGGCGAGAGCACAATATCGAGACTGGTCGAAGAGTTTCGCCGACTGCCCGGCATCGGCCCCAAGAGCGCCCATCGCCTCGCCTTCCACATCATCAATCTCCCGAAGGAGGAGGCCGACCGTCTGGCGCAGGCCATCATCCAGGCAAAACAAAAAGTTCACCTGTGCTCGGTCTGCTGTAACATCACCGAGGCCGACCCCTGCGAAATGTGCGCCGACCCGCGGCGCGAGCGCTCGGTCATCTGCGTCGTCGAAAAACCCAGCGACGCCGCCCTGATCGATAAGGGCGGCAGCTTCAGGGGCTCGTATCATATTCTCCACGGCGCGATCGCGCCGCTGGACGGTGTCGGGCCCGACGATATTCGGATCAAGGAACTACTCGCGCGGCTGCAGGACGGGTCCGTGACCGAGCTGATACTGGCGACCAATCCCAACACCAACGGCGAGGCCACCGCCATGTACATCCGCGAAGTAACGCGCTCGCTTGGGGTGAGAGTAACGAGGATAGCCCAGGGAGTGCCGGTCGGGAGCGACCTCGAATTCGCCGACAGCTCCACGCTGGCCCACGCCCTCGATGGGCGGAGAGAGATGTGAACGCCGGTTCCGAAGGGGAGAGAGTTTTGCACATAGCCCGGACAGAGCGAGCCGGGCATTTTCGTAATAGTCCAAGTGTCGTGTCAACCGTATTTCGAGCGAATGTAACACAGCGGATGCCCGCTTATCGACTCGCCCGAAGGGAGTCCCGCAAATCGCCCAATGCTGCGTTGCAGCCACTTGAAATATGCTCAATATTCCTGCGTGGCTGCGCCTTGCCTTGGACAACTTACAGGACTCTGAGACCGACAATATACGGTCGACACGACACTAGAACCCGACGGGGGGTGCGCTGAGAGAAGTGAAAAAGGAAGAAAACAGCGCAAGGCTGGAGGCGTTTGTCGGCGAATTCCTCAACTGGTTCAGTGTCGAAAAGGGCTGCCCGGAAAACACGATCGTTTCCTACGGATACGATATCGAACGATACAAGGACTTCATCGAAGACACATGCGAAGGCGACATCTCGCGGGTGGACCGGGCCGGCATCTATGACCATCTGGCCACGCTCCAGGACCGCAACCAGTCCGCCCGCTCCCGTGCGCGTCACTTGGTTGCGATCAAGCAATTCCATCGATATCTCTACCAAGCGAACTACCTGAAGAAAGACTGCACGGCGAACATCGACGGACCCAAAGCGTCGAAAAAGTTGCCATATGTGATAACGCCGGCCGAGGTCGACAGGCTGCTCGCCATACCGGACGCTTCGACCCCAAGGGGGAAGAGGGACGGGGCCATGCTCGAATTGATGTATTCGGCGGGTCTGCGCATTTCGGAGCTTATTCATTTGAAATGCAACGACGTGCTGCCGGACATCGGTTTTCTCAAGTGCCGCGGCAAGGGCGACAAGCAGCGATTGATCCCGATCGGAGAGGTCGCCGAGGAAAAACTGCGAAGGTATCGTGACGCTCGTCCGGACCCGGGCTCGGAATGGCTTTTCCTGACGCGGCTGGGCCGGCCCTTTACGCGGCAGGGCTGCTGGAAGATGATACGGGGGTATATAAGAGCGGCCGATATATTAAAAACGGTCACGCCGCACACGCTCAGGCATTCTTTCGCGACCCATCTGCTCTCCGGCGGCGCGAACCTCAGGTCGATACAGGAAATGTTGGGCCATGCCGATATAGCGACGACGCAGGTCTATACCCATGTGACGAGCGACAGACTCAGGGAAACGCACCTCCGCTGCCATCCGCGCGGATGAGATAGGCCCCGCAGACCAAATGTCCAGCATCCAGGCCAGAGACATTGCATTCAGCTACTCGGATCGTCCCCTTTTCGAGGCCTTAAGCGTCGAGATCGGCGACGGCGAATTCGTCGGTCTCGTCGGCCCCAACGGCTCGGGCAAGACCACGTTCCTCAACCTGCTCTCGCGCGTTCTCAAGCCTTCAAGCGGCGGCATATTCATCGACGGCAGCGACGTCGAATCGTTTTCCGCGCGCGCGCTTGCACGCATGGTGGCCGTGGTGCCGCAGGAGTCCACTTTCATTTTTCCGTTCACCGTCTCCGAAGTCGTGCTCATGGGACGCGCTCCGCATCTCCGGACGATCCTCGAGCGCGAAGAGGATTTCGAGATTGCAGCCGAGGCGATGGAGATGACCGGTGTCGACCACCTGGCCTCGCGTCCGGTCACAAATCTCAGCGGAGGCGAAAAGCAGGGTGTCATGATCGCGCGCGCGCTCGCCCAGCGGCCGAGCATCCTTCTGCTCGACGAGCCGACCGCGTTTCTCGACATAAAGCACCAGGTCGACATCTACGATATTCTGACTCGGTTGAACCGCGAGAGCGGAATGACGATCCTCGCGGTCTCGCACGACCTCAACCTCGCCTCGCACTACAGCGAGAGGGTGCTCGTGTTCAAAGAGGGGCGCTTGAAGTTCGACGGCCCGCCGCAAGAGGCGATAACGGCCGAGACCGTACACGACGTCTATGGCGCCGACGTCATCGTCCGCAGGGACGAGGGGACCGGCAGACCGTTTGTCCTGCCGATACGTTCCGGGCCCCCCGAGCAGGAGCGGGGGAGTTCGGCCGAATGAAAGTCGTCCTCATCAATCCACCCGAGATGATCGCAGGCGAAGAGGGCGGAACCGGCTTCGGCGCACGCAGCTTTATCAAACAGCTCAGAGTTTTGCCTCCGCTGGGACTCGCGTACCTGGCGGCCGTGCTCGAGCGGGCCTCGCATGAGGTCGAGCTGATCGACGCCAACGCGCTCCGCATGGAGCCGGATGAAGTCGTCCGCCGGGCCGTCGGCCTTGCGCCCGACGTCGTCGGAGTCACCTGCGTCACGCCGCTTTTTCCCGTCGTCGCCGGGATATGCCGCTCGCTGAAAGAGCTTGTTCCGAACGTTTCGATTGTCGTCGGCGGACCGCAGGTGACTATCATGCCCGAGCTGACCATGGAAAACGAGACGTTCGACTTCGGCATCGAGGGCGAGGCCGAGATAGCGATGCCGCGCCTGCTCGAGGCGATATCGAGCGGCGGCTCGCCCGAAGGGATCGGCGGTGTGCTGTTTCGCAAAGACGGACAGGTAGTCCGCAATGGCCCGGCCGAGATCATGCCGATCGACGAGATACCTTTTCCATCGCGCGAGGGATTGCCGAACGACCGCTACTTCGACATGACGACTGAATCGCGCCGAGTCTCCTCTATAATGACCGCCAGGGGCTGCCCGTTCCGGTGCTCGTTCTGCGAACGATACATCCGCGGCGGCAACTATCGCATGCGCGGCGCCGAGAGCGTCGTAGCCGAACTCGAGGATCTGGTGAAAAGGTTCGGCTGCAGCGAGATCGTGATCTACGACGACACATTTACGGCGAGCAAGAAACGAACGGCCGAGATTTGCGAGAGGATTCTCGAGCGCGGGCTGAAGTTTCGCTGGGACTGCCGCACGCGCGTAGACTGCGTCGACCCGGGACTGCTCGAGTTGATGGCGCGCGCCGGATGCTCGCGCGTATCATACGGCGTCGAGTCGGCCTCGGAGGACGTGCGCGAGCTTTTCAGCAAGAAAATAACAATCGAGCAGGTACGCGAGGCTTTCGAGTGGACCCGTGCGGCCGGCATCAGGATACTCGCCTATTTCATGCTTGGAGCGCCGGAGGAAACGCGCAAATCGATCGGGGAAACGCTGGCGCTGTCGATCGAGCTGAACCCGGATTTCGCCTATTATTCCATTGTCGTCCCGTACCCGGGGACAGACCTGTATGACCATGCTCTCGAAAAAGGCCTCATCGGCTTCGACTACTGGAAGGAATTTGTGGGGACCGAGGGAAAGCTCGCCAAGCCGGCGCCCATGTTCGAGCACGACGACGTCACACGCGAGCGCCTGGTCTCGACACTCAGGAGCGCTTACCTTCGTTTCTATCTGCGGCCGAGCTATATACTCAGGAGGTTCCGTTCGATAAAGAGCCTTTCCGATTTCATCTGGCACGTCAAAATGGCAAAAGTCACCATAATGACGTGAAGAATTTTCTTCCGGAGGCGAGATGTTCAAAGAATATGTCGGCAATCTACACATTCATTCAAAATATTCCGACGGCACGGCGACGATAGAGGAAATTACGGCCGCCGCCCGCCGCGCCGGAATCGATTTCATCGGCATCAACGACCATTTTCACCTGAAGGGCCTCCACGAAGGCAAAGAGGGCCGACAGGACGGCGTCGTTGTGCTCGTCGGCAGCGAGCTGAACCACAAATACAACCATTATCTCGTTTACGGCACGAGCGAGGATATCCCTTCCGACACCGATAATCCACAGGCCGTGATAGACGCCGCGCGGGCACAAGGCGGGCTGGGCTTCATCGCGCATCCATACGAGCTGGGCAGTCCGCTCCACGACGGCGGCCACACCTTTCTCTGGAAACGGTGGGACGTCACGGGCTTTACCGGTATATGCATCTGGAATTTCTCGTCGATATGGAAAGGGAACGCCCGCAGCCTGCTCTCGGGCCTGTATTGCTACCACAACATGCGCGCGGCCGACCTCGATCCGATGGATGAGGCGCTTGCAAAATGGGACGAGCTGACCCGCTCGCGCAAGGTCGTCGCCATCGGCGGATCGGACAACCACGGCGTGAAGTTCAGAGGGCTCCTGGGGCTGGTCCGCGGAACGATCTTCGATTACGAATACGCCTTCCGTGCCGTCAACACGCACGTGCTGCTGCCCGGCGCGATGCCCGCCGACTTCGCCGACGCGAAGCGGGCCATATACGACGCGCTCGGCGAGGGGCGCTGCTTCGTAGCCTGCGGCCTGTTTGCCGACCCGCGCGGATTCAGGTTCGAGGCCGAGACCGCCGACGGCATTACCCCCATGGGCGGGGATGTCGCGCTCAAGGACTCACCCGTCCTCACCGCCAGAGCGCCCGCCGACGGGCTCATTCGCATCATCCACAACGGGCGCGAGATAAAATCCGAGACGGGCGATAAGCTTTCGCTCCGAGCCGAAGAGCCGGGGCCGTATCGGGCCGAGGTCAGGCTGCCGCGCGCCCTCGGCAAAACGCGCGCGTGGATATTCTCCAACCCGATATATGTGGCGTAGCGCCGCGATTCAGTTGAGAATTCGCGCAAGTTTACCCGATTGAGCGGTGTGTGATAAAATGTGCGCCGGGCCGCAACGGCCAAGGCTCGCCGGGACTCGTCAGGCTCGGGGAGCCTGAAATGCCGCGAAAAATCGCTTCCAGTCGTGAACCGGAGGGGAATTCCTTGAAAAACAACGCCCTTAAAATCAACGACAACGACAACGTCGTGATAGTGACGCACGACATTAAGAAAGGCGATCCCGTCGTGGTCGGCGGCGAGCGGCTGCTCGATGCCCTCGACGACGTCGAGGCCGGCCATAAGATAGCGCTCGCGCCGATGGCCGTCGGAGAGAAGGTGTTCCGCTACGGCGAGCCGATAATCGAGGCCACGCTCGCGATAGAACGCGGCCAGTGGGTGCACGTCCACAACACTCAGCCCATACCGGGCGATTTGAGGGAGTGACCCTCAGAGAAAGTTTTTTTTTGAGAGAGCAGGCCGGATTATCGCACGGACCATCGGCGTACGATCTCATACATCAGGAGAGGCAGGAGGTAACATCCCATGGAATTCCTCGGATACAGGCGTGAGGACGGCAAAATAGGCGTTCGCAACCATGTGCTCGCGCTCTCGTCGGTCTCGTGCGCCAATGGCGTTGTCGAGGCCATCGGGCGCGCCCTGCCCGAGGTGGTAGCCGTCACGCACGCTTACGGCTGCGGCTACGGGCCCGAGGATATGGGCGTGAGCCACCGCGCCATGGCCGGCCTGATGAGCAACCCCAATGTCGGCGCGGCACTCGTCATCGGCCTCGGATGCGAGTCGATGAACAGCCGGTTTCTCACGCAGGCGGTGCAGGGCAAGCCCGTTGACGCTCTTGTCATCCAGGAAGACGGCGGCAGCGCGGCCACCACCGAGAAAGGGATCGAGATCGCGAAGAAATTCCTTGAGGAGCTGGCGTCGCACAAGCGAGAGCCGGCGCCGGTGAGCGAGCTGATTGTGGGCCTCGAATGCGGCGGCTCGGACGCCTTCTCGGGCGTGACCGCAAACCCCGCTGTCGGGGCTGCCGCCGACCTGTTTGTCGCCGAAGGCGCGACCGTCATCCTGGCCGAAACGACCGAGATGATCGGCACGGCGCACATCCTCAAGCGGCGCTGCGCCACTGTGCAGCTAGGAGAACAAGTCGAGCGCCTGGTGAACGGTCACGAGAGACATGTCCGCGACTCGCTCGGCGATCTTGCGGGCATGGTCATCGCGCCCGGCAACATCGAGGGTGGGCTCTCATCGATCACCGAGAAATCGCTCGGATGCATAATGAAAGGTGGAACAACGCCCATTAACGAATATAT
>CBDUSG010000069.1:0-9580 GCA_965369575.1 uncultured bacterium
AATTTTCCGTGGCTGTTCAATATCCCTTTCGGGGCGCCGGTCGTGCCCGACGTGAAGACGATCATCAGCGGAGCGTCGACGGGAATCTCGAGTTCGGGCTCGGTGTCGATGCCGCCGCCGAGACTTTCCCTCAGCTCGTCCATTTTTTCCTCGATGGAGACAAAGCCCGGCGGAAGGTTCGCAGATCTCTCGTGGCAGGTATTGACAAGAATCCTGTCTTCTTTGATGCGTTTGAAGTCCTTCATGACTTCCTGTATGGCGGGGATATATTTGGGCTCGGTCAGGAGCAGTTGGCACTCGACATGATTTACGTTTCGCGCGAGCTGTTCGCCGAGTTGCGTGTAGTTGACACCAACGAGCACCGCGCCGGAGAACGCACACCCGCCGAAAGAGTATATGAACTCGGGATAGTTCTCCATGAGAAGGCCGACGTGGAAAGGGCCGTCCTGCTTCATTTGCAAAAAGAGGTTCGAAAACTGGACGGAGCGGCGGTAAAACTCCTGATAGGTGGCCTTGATATCTTTGAACTGCAGAAAAACGCGGTCACGAGTCGCATCGTCCGTTCCCCGCATCTTTATTATCTGTCCGAGCATATCCCCTCCCTCGCTCTGCCTTTTCTCGATCCCTTTTCCAGTCTCCTATTCGAACGGATACGCCTTGTTCTTATCCTTTGCCAGACTCTGCAGCAGCTCGGCGTCATCGGCGTATACCGGCGTCGCTTCATCCGGCGCTTTGTGAATCATGGAAATGGCTTGCGTCGGACAGGTCGACACACACAGCCCGCAGCCGATGCACGCAGCCTTGTTTATGACGGCGACGTCGTTTTCCATTTGGATGGCGCTGACCTGGCATCGGTCGACGCAGGTCTCGCAGGCGGAACAGCTGTCCTCGTCCACGACCGCGTAATAATTCGATTTGGCTATGGCGTCCGGGTTGTTGTGCTTCGTGACGTGGGCCAGCGCCTTGCAGCAACAGCCGCAGCAATTGCATATGAAAATCTTCTGGCCCAGGTGGTTCGACGAATGGTGGACGAGGCCGTCTTCCTCGGCCTTGGCGAGTGTCTGCCTGGCCTCTTCCTTCGTGATCTCGCGCCCGAATTCATTCTCGATGTAGTAATCGGCCGCCATATCGAACATCATGCAGCCTTCCATCAGCCGGTTGCAGGCGTGACCGAACATCTCGGCTTCTTTCCGGCAGATACAATCGGCCACGGCAAACCTCGTGCTTGACTCGATGATCTCGGACACCTTTTCGAATGTCTCGACTTCGGAATCGTCCTGTATTTCCTGCTCGACGGGAATGACGCGGAATCCGGCCGTCTTGGAGTTTTTGTGCTCCGGCACCATCGCCTCGTTGTGGTATTTCTCATACAGCTTGATGTTTTCGCTGTTCAGATTCTTCAGTTGGAACTCCCAAATCCCGACCACCCATGGCGCGAGGAAATAGAAGACCTCGTCTTCGGATACCCTGCCGCGCAGGATCAGCCCGCCTCTGGACATGTCATAGAGCTTTTCGCCCATCTCCTTTTCGTCGCGTCCCATCCTTTCGGCCACGGCCGAGGGCGGCTCGGGATACGGCCGCAGCGAAAGCGCGATCCGGGCCTGCTCCTCGGTGAAGAGGCCCTGCAGGATTTCCATCTCGACGCCGCTCTCGGTCTTGGGAAATCCCTGAGGGAACATATCGAGTCTTTCGCGAAGTTTTTCGTAAATGTCAGGCATGGCGTTTCCCTCCAATTGATTGCTATGGTTGTCTTGCTCGCCGGCAACATTCGGCGCCGGGCCCGTCCTATTCAAGCTTGGCTTGCGGATCGGTCCCGGGATCACATTCTTCGGGCGAACTCGTTGCCTTTGCGTACGGCCTTCTTGTTCAGATCGAGCAGCGACTCGCGGCGCGAGCCCTTGAACCGCTTCGTCAGCGCGCGCTCGAGCATCCCGATCGGCACCGACTCCGCCTTGCCAACGTATGCTCCTAAAAGCACCATGTTCGCCACCTGCAGGTCGCCCAGGTCCACGGCGTTCTCCGATGCAGGCACGTTGAAAACCTCTATATCGCTGCGGCCGCCCTTGGCCGAGATAATCGAGTCGTCGCAGAAGAGTATTCCGCCGGTCTTGAGGCGTGTTTCGAAGTTTGAGAAAGACGCAGGGTCCATGACGATCGCGTGCGTGGGATTATATATGAGCGGACTCGGGATCGGTTTTTCCGAGAAGATGACGGTGCACTCGCTTTCGCCGCCGCGCATTGCGGGCGAGTAGTTCGGGAAATAGGAAACGTAATCATATAATTCCGTTCCGGCATCGGCCAGGATTCTGCCGAGCGTGAGTACGCCTTTGCCGCCGAGTCCGGACATGGTCACTTCGAAATACTTTTCCGCCATTGTGGGCTCCCCCTGGATCAGTCGTAAATTGATTCGACGTTCTTGAATTCGCCGAGTTCGAACTCTTTTGTCATATGCTCCTGGATGTACGCGACCGACTCGATCGGGCTCATGCCCCAGACCGACGGACAGGCGGAAAGGAACTCGACAAAGCTGTAGCCCGCGCCGTCGATCTGCTTCTGGAACGCCGTCGCGAGGGCTTTCTTGGCTTTTCTGAAGTTTGCCGGAGTGTGCACGCTCACGCGAGCCGAGTAGGACACGGCTCTCATGTGCGCCGCAAGCTCGGCGCCGTGGAAGGGGAATCCGTGCTCCGGTTTCCGGCCCTCCTGTGTCGTGGTCGTTTTCATTCCCATGAGCGTAGTGGGAGCGAGCTGGCCGCCGGTCTGCCCGTAGCCGGCGTTGTTGAGGAATATCGTGGTCAGGTTCTCGTTTCTCAGAATGACGCTGAGGAAGCATCCGAGCCCGATGGCGCCAAGGTCGCCGTCGCCTTGAAGGGTGAACACGAGGGCGTCCGGATGAACGCGCTTGGCCGCGGTCGCCATTGCCGGCGCGCGCCCGTGCGGGCATGATGCCCAGTCGATGTTTATCGACGTCGGCGCTCCGCCGAAGCTGCAGCCGACACCCGCGAACCCGATCGCTTTGCCGCCGACTTTCATTTCTTCGAGAACCTCACATATCACGCGGCTGATGATGCCGTAATGGCATCCCGGGCAGTACATGCTCGGAAAGCCCGTCCTAAGCTCGGGGCTCCCGCACACCAGTTCTTTTTTCCGCTCTTGAGCGCTCATGGTTGGTTTCCAATCTCGCGAGGTCCGGGCGACGCTCGCGTCGTCTCCGGACAATGACGCCGCCTGCGCGGCGGCTCGGCCCGCCGAAAACCGGCTAATGCAGCGGGCTGTCGAACAATTTCCTTATTTCCTCCAGCACGCGTTCGGGGAAGATCAATCCGTTCGGCTGATCGCTGTCACGCCCCCACATGCCCAGGTAATGGACCGGCACCTGCGCCCTGACTGCGAGGTCGACGTCTTCCTTCATCTGTCCGTTTCCGTCCTCGACACACAAAACCTGCTTCGCCTTGAGGGCGGCCTCGCGCAGCGCCTCCTCCGGATACGGCCACAATGTGATCGGCCTGAACAAGCCGACCTTCATGCCCTGTGCGCGCGCCATCTCGATCGCCTTCAAAGACGTGCGCGCGGTCGAGCCGTATGCGACCATCAGCAGCTCGGCATCATCCGTGTACACGGTCTCGTATCGTATCTCGTTCTCTTCTACCCGCTTGAATTTCTTGAGGAGCCCTTCATGGAGGGAGACCACGCCGCCATAGTTGAAAAAGCCGACCACGTGCATGTAGCGCAGGCCGCCTTTCTGATCCGTTCCTTTAAGGGCCCAGAATTTGTCGGGCAGTTCGTCCTCGAACTCGACCTTTTTCATCTCGACAACTTCGGCCATCTGGCCGAGAACGTAGTCGGACAGCATGAGGACCATGATGCGGTACTTGTCGGCCAGATGAAACGCGAGCTGCATCAGCTCGTAAATTTCCTGCGGCGAAGACGGCGCAAGCACGATGCAGCGGTAGCCGCCGTGGCCGCCTCCCTTGACGGCGATCCTGTAGTCGGTCTGCCCGGCCTGGCCGCCGGTGCCTATGCCGGGGCCCATCCGGGACACGTTCACGACGACACACGGGGCCTCTAATTCGGCTATGTAGGACACGCCCTCCTGCATAAGCGCATAGCCCGGGCTCGAGGTCGACGTCATCGCGCGGGCGCCGGCGAGCGCGGCGCCGTAAACCATGTAGATCGATGAAACTTCGCTCTCGGACTGAACGAAAACGCCGCCGGCCTTCGGCATCTCGCGAGACATGAACTCGGGGATATCGTTCTGCGGCGTGATCGGGTACCCGAAGAAGTATTTGCAGTCGGCGGCCAGGGCGCCCCTGGCTACGGCCTCGTTGCCGCTTATGAACAATTTTTCGGCCATGGCTGTGGCCTTTTCCCGTTGCTCACTTTTTTTCTTCGACATATCTGTAGACCTCGATCGCAAAGTCGGGACACATGTTGCCGCAAGTCTTGCACGCGACGCATTCTTCCACGTTTACGAACTCGGGCAGAAGCGCGCCAGATTTAGTGAACTTGTCCTTGGAAACCTGGATGCAGCCTTTCGGGCAATATTCCACGCACAGGGCGCAGCCCTTGCAGGTATCCTCGAGGATGACTATTTCGCCTTTTGCCATCTTTTGCTCCGTTCGGTTGGGGGTATATCCCTCGGGGAGCGCGCCTGCCCGCCTGTCGCTACAAGTTAACGCAGGACTCCGGTTTCTCGCCCGCGGCGACCCTCTTTATGGCTTTGGCGACCTGGGCGAAATTGCGCGCGCGCGATTCGTTGGTTGACGTGGCCACGTGGGGTGTGAGCACTACGTTATCCATCTCGAGCAATTCGCTGTCAAGACCGAGTGGCTCCTCCCAGAAGACATCGAGTCCTGCGCCTGCGATCTTGCCCTCCTTCAGGGCGCGTATGAGGCCCTCCTCCTCCACGAGTCCCGCGCGTGCAATGTTGATGAGATAAGCGGTTTCCTTCATCTTGCACAACTGCTCGTATCCTATCATCGAGCGGGTCTCGTCGTTCAGCGGACAATGGATCGATACGAAGTCGCTTTCGGTCAGAATCTTGTCAATCTGGTCCGTTCCGCCCAGGAAATCGACGTCAGGGGTGTGAATCTGCTCGTGGTATTTGTCGACGGCGAAGATGGTCATGTCAAAGCTCTTGGCGCGCTTGGCGGCCTCCTTGCCGCTGTGACCGAGCCCGATGAGGCCCAGCGTTTTACCCCCCAGTTCCGAGCCGAGCGGCAGGAAGAAAACGCCTTTTCGCAGGTTCTGTTGGGCCTCGTTCAGCTTGCGCGAGAGAATTATCATGAGCGCGATCGTCAGCTCGCCCATCGAGGTGGCGCTGCCGTAAGGCACATTGGCGACGCATACGTTTCTCTTCGTGGCCGCGTCGATGTCGACCGTATCCAGTCCGACTCCGGCCTGAATGATAAGCTTGAGATTCGTGGCCGCAGTGATGACGTCGGCGCCTATTTCCGAAACGGCCGGGATCAGGACGTCGACGTCCGAGACCTGCTCGGCGAGCGGGCGCGAGTCGTCCATGAACGCCAAATCCACCTGGAGATCGCCCAATTCCTCGTAAAATGCCATCAGCGGGTTGCCTCCTCCGCCCCCGGCGGATGCGGCGGCGGGCGAGACTGCGATGAGAATTTTCATTCCAGCGACCTCCTGGTTGGACCGATTCTCTCCCCGGGGCCGGTGAGGCTATCACGATTCCCCAGGATGGAGACGAGGACACGATGCCCCTTGTAAAGACCCTGCGGAAAGCAGACGCCATTATATCAACCGGGCTGCTCTTTTTCAAGACGACCCACGGCGGAGACTCCCGAGGCGGCCCGGCGGTTTGAAAACAGGGGGCGCCGTATGTTATAATTGCACTCTGTTGCGCCCGAGTCGCAAGGAACCGGTTTTATGACGGCCGCACAGGACTATAAGCTGGCCAGGAAACTGGCCGGAGAAATAGCCGCATCTTTTCGGACTCCGAGACTGCATGCCGAGTTGAGTCGGGAGCGAGATATAGCCCACGAAATGCTTCTCACCAATCCCTTTCTGGAAAAGTCCCGCAGCATAGCCGACTCGAGGGACGAGCATTATGGACATGGGCTGAGACATGTGGAGAAAGTCGCGACCGACGCCGGGATAATCGTCCAGCGCGAATCGGCCCTGATGGAAATCTCAACCCGCGAGACCGAAAGGTCGGTGTTTCTTGTGCTGCTGGCATCGATGCTGCACGATATAAAAAGGCGCGGGCCCAATCATGCCCGGCAAAGCGCCGAGGCCGCCTCGGAGATACTGGCCGATTTCCCGATCGACGAACAGGAGCGGGACTGGATCGTCCGCTCGATCCGGAATCATGAGGCGTTCGTGGAGCCGACCGCTATGGGATGTACGAAGGGCCAGCTATTGAGCGACGCGCTGTACGACGCCGACAAGTTCCGATGGGGGCCGGACAATTTTACGGATACGCTGTGGGAGATGGTCTCGCCGGAAGCTGTCCCGATGAGGATGCTGCTGGCCCATTTTTCGAAGGGGATGGAAGGCGTAAGGAAAATAGCGACGACGTTCCGCTCGCCGACCGGCATGGAGTACGGGCCGGAGTTCATCGAAATCGGAATCGAGATCGGCCAGACCCTGTATGAAGAATTAGTAAGGCGATTCCCTCCCGAGGAGGGGGGAGAACCGGTTTAGCGTTCAGCGGCTAGCGAGGGATAGGACGCCAATGGCTGCAAAGAGAGACGACAAATCACGCATCCTGATAATCGACGATGACAAGGATATCCTTGAAATCACCCGCACCTTCCTCGAGACCAAGGGCTATGGTGTGCTGCAGGCGAGTTCCGGCAAGGAAGCGCTTAAGAAGGTGCGCTCATCGAAGCCCAATCTCATACTGCTCGATGTGATGATGCCGAAAATAGACGGATTCTGGCTGTGCAGGGTGCTCAAGTCCGATCCCAAATTCCAGCACATTCCCATAATCTTCCTCACGGCCAAGGACGACGCCCAGAGCCGTATCGAGGGACAGAAATGCGGCGGCGACGACTATCTTACGAAACCCTTCGATCTGGATGTGCTCGAGGTGCGCATCAGGGCGCAGATGAAAAAGATGTCGAAAGGCGACGTCGTCGAAAAAATAGAAACCATACTCGACATCACGGAGCCGAGAGGTTTCCTCGCCAAACTCGACCTCGACGAACTCTCCACCCTGCTGCAACATATCGAAGCCAAACTAGGACGCAAGTGAGGCTGCTCTCAAATGTCGGCTCTCAAATGTGATTCGGCTCCTCCACGCAAGGCGCTGCTTGCGGCGGTTCTTTTTATGGCCGCGTTGGCGATGCCCGGGGCCGGAGCGGAAGAATCCGAGGCCCCCGTCAAAAAGCCGCGGACATTACAACCCGAAGCTCTGGAGATTCCCGAGGGCAGGTACCTCTTTCGGTTCAAATGGAACGGCATCCCATCGGCCCGGAGCGAGATCGCCGTTCGGCTGGAATCAGACGGCGGCGCGCCGCATTACCTTTTCGAGGGGTCAGCCCAGACCTCCGTGATTGTTAATATTTTCTGGAGATTCAGGGCGAGCGTAGCCGCGCTCGTCGAATCCGTCGATGGACGCGCGAAACGGATAAACACGACCGAGCAGGAAAACAACAGGTTCAAAGAGACCGAGACAATATTCGACTACGAACTGGGCGAAGCGTATTACACACGCTGGAAGAAGGGGCGGATAAAACGCAGGACGATCGACCTCGGAAGCGGCATCATCGACCTCGCCTCGTTTGGCATGATGATGTGCCGCCGCCCGCTCGAGGTCGGCGACTCGGACAGCTTCACAGTGCTGTTCAAGGACGACGCCTACTTGCTCGAATACGAGGTGATCTCGCGCGGACGCATTTCCGTCGCCGGCAAGGAATACGACGCGCTCAGGATCGAACCGAAATTCCGCAAGATCAAGCAGGAGAAAAAGCCGCCGAAGATCAGGCAGATGACACTGTGGATCAGCGAATCCGCGCCGCATCTTCCACTGAGGCTGCGCAGCAGGACCTTCATCGGGCATGTCACGGGCGAGCTTGCCGCCATCACCCCGCTCGATGCCGGCAATGAAAACGAAACCGATTTATCGCCCCGGGAAGAACCCGAGGCTATACCTTCTGCCTGATCGCCGCACCGACCAATTCGGCCACAAACACCGAGGATAGACGAAGGTGGACGCGCTTCCAGCGGCGACTCGCTGGGTCGCCCTAAAAACATGCCAGCAGAATAATGCAGATCGTATCGGCCGGCGCTAGGACACCGGCCCGAAAGGCGAACGCCCGATGCTCGCGCATCCAGTCCAATGTCATTCTGAGCCGCTCTCGAAGAGTCTCCATCAGACCACCAGGTCTTTCCTCGAGGTCGGTTGGGAGAATCAAAGAACCCATAGAAAAGAACGGAGAAATTGAGACTACCAATCTTGTCCTCGACTCCGATCGGGGATACACTATAATTAATTACGCGAATTACTTAGAAAAGACCGTCCAATCGCAAAAATATGGAAAAGACACTTTGAAGTGCATTGGTCTTCGAGGAATCAAAAGGCGACTTTGCCGCTCTCATTTGTCATTCCCGCGGAAGCGGGAATCCATAAAAACGCTGCGCGGCCGTGCGCCCCTGCGATTCTTTCAATAAGCTTAGTTGACTTGGACTCGGCCTGTAGTATAATGTTAAGAAAAAGTTTCAGTGACTTCGATCACACGTGAAAGCCGTTTCGGCGGGGAAAAGGCTACGGCCGGGGACTGGGGCAAGGTGGGAGCCCGCTTCCCGGATGGTTGAGCCGGGCTCAGGTTTCGGGACTGCCTTGAAATATTAGGAGTCGACTCATGATCACAAAAGACAAGATTCTCCAACTCCTCAGAGAGCATGATGGGACAATGCGTGAGCGATTCACGGTGCGAAAAATCGGTATCTTCGGCTCGCTTGCGCGCGATGAAGTCGCCCTAGAGAGCGATATCGATCTGCTCGTGGAATTTGAAAATCCCACTTTCGATCACTACATGGATCTGAAGTTTCTCCTCGAGGAACTTTTCCATACCGAAGTCGACCTCGTCTTAGCCGACACCCTCAAGCCCAGGCTAAAGCCATACATCAGCCGCGAGGTCATCTATGCCTAGAGACCACAGGCTATATCTGGATAACATCCTCGAATCGATCAGCAGGATTTTTTCTTACATTGAGCGGATGGATTTTGACGGGTTTGCGGCCGACCAAAAGACCGTGGATGCCGTTGTTCGAAATCTTGAGATCATCGGCGAGGCCGCGCGGAATCTTTCGGATGAGATCAAGCAATCTCTCACGGAAGTTGAATGGAAAAAGATCGTCGGGATGAGGAACATCCTAGCTCACGAGTATTTCGGCATTAACAATCAGATCATCTGGGACATCGTGCAAACCAAACTCCCACCGCTGAAAAAGGCGTGCGAAGAAGGGTTAAAGGACGATAATAAATGAGAGGGTAGGTTGAAAGTCAATGAAAGAATCGCAGCGCGATTTCATGCCTTTCCGTCATATGTATTGAAATCAGCTGTCAGGTCCCTGCGCCTTTCTTCGAGCTCCTTAAGAACGAAACTTTCTTCCA
>CBDUSG010000070.1:0-9538 GCA_965369575.1 uncultured bacterium
CCAGGTCGCCGGCGGCCGCGCCGCCGGCGGCTCCGAGCGGGGCGCCGCAGCAGACCTCGTCGACGGTGGTGAAATCGATCGAGAGGGCTTTGAGCGTCGAGACGGCCGCCTCGGTCCTCCTCGTCTGTTTGTAGCGGCCGTGGCATCCGAGGAACAGGACGTACTCGGCCGAGTTTTTCTCATGGACGACTTCGGGCACGGGCTCATCGAAAATGGCGCCGTGCCTGCGGACGGTCCCGCACAATTCCTTCAGCGGCTGCGGCACGAGTTCGGGCTCGCATTTGTAGATGTATTTACGGATAAAGCCGACCATCTCGGCGATGGGCGCATTTTCGGGGCACGTCGTCTCGCACAGCCGGCACTGGGTGCAATTATAGATCACGCCGCTGGTCGTGCCCAGCTCTGACAGGCCGCGCGAGCACGCGCCCGCGACGACCATCGGTCCCGGGAACTCGAGATGGCTGATGGCGCGAAACATGACGCAATAGGGCTGGCAGATGTTGCACTGGATGCAGCGGGCGAACGTGTGGTAGCGCTCACGCTCGCGGTCGTCGATCTCGAAGATATTGTCTTCGCGATAATGGGACAGGAATTGGTTGAGCCCGACGCCGTCTTTGTCGTCGGACGACATAAGGCGGCGCACCATGTGCTGAAAAAAGTGCCTCGCGAGATTCAGTCTCGCCTCAAGTCTTTTTCGGTCCACGATCCCTCAAGCCGATTCTTTTTTGTTATTCCGCTCCGCCTGTTTGCCGGCATCGGCCTCCTCTTCGCATTCCGAAAGGGCGGCCTCGAAAACCTGGTCGATGTTTTCGACGAAGACAAACTCGAGGCCGGACTTGACCTCGTCTTCGATCTCGGCCAGGTCCTTTTCGTTCTTCTTCGGCAGTATCAGCGTTTCGATGCCCGCGCGCTTGGCGGCGAGCATCTTCTCTTTCACCCCGCCGATGGGCAGGACGAGACCGCTCAGGGTGATCTCACCCGTCATCGCCACTTTGTTGTCGACCGGCCTGTTGCTGAGCAGCGAGGCGATTGCCGTCGCCATCGTGATGCCGGCCGATGGGCCGTCCTTCGGGATGGCTCCCGAGGGTACGTGGAGGTGGATATCCTTCTTGGAAAAGAAATCCTCGTCTATGCCGAGTTCTTTGGACTTTGCGCGAACGTAGCTGAGGGCCGCCTTGGCCGATTCCTGCATGACATCGCCCAACTGCCCGGTGAGCGTGAGATTCTTGCCGCCGGTCATGCTGAGAGCCTCTATAAAGAGCACCTCTCCGCCGGCGGGCGTCCACGCCAGGCCCGTGGCGACCCCGGGCTTGCATGTCCTTTGCGCGACCTCGGAGTAGAACTTCTCCGGACCGAGATACTTGCTGAGGGTCTTCTCGGTTATCCGCGCGCGCTCTTGTTTTCCCGTCGATATCTTGAGGGCAACCTTGCGGCACACCTTGCCGATCGCTCGCTCGAGATTGCGCACGCCCGCCTCGCGGGTGTAGGCGTTGCTTATCTTGCGCAGCGCCTTGTCCTGAAACTTGATGTGTTCGGGCTTGAGCCCGTTTTCTTCGAGCTGGCGCGGCAGCAGGTATTTCTTCGAGATTCCCAGTTTTTCTTCCTCGGTGTATCCGGCCAGCGAGAGAATTTCCATCCTGTCCTGCAGCGCCGGATGTATCGTCTGCAGCACGTTGGCGGTCGTTATGAACATGACCTTGGAGAGATCGAACGACAGGTCGAGGTAATGGTCGCGGAACGTGCTGTTCTGCTCCGGGTCGAGCACCTCGAGCAGCGCCGAGGAGGGATCGCCGCGGAAATCGGCGCCGACCTTGTCGATCTCGTCGAGCATGAACAGCGGGTTGGACGTGCCGGCGCGCTTGATACTTTGTAAGATGCGTCCCGGCAGCGCCCCGATGTATGTGCGGCGGTGGCCGCGTATCTCCGCCTCGTCGCGCACTCCGCCGAGGCTCATGCGAATAAACTCGCGCCCCAGCGCTCGCGCGATGGAGCGTCCGAGCGATGTCTTGCCTGTGCCGGGCGGCCCGACGAAACACAGGATCGGGCCCTTCATGTCGGACTTGCGCTTTCGGACGGCGAGGTATTCGATTATGCGCTCTTTGACCTCCTTGAGGTCGTAATGGTCCTCGTCGAGCACCTTCTGGGCGCGCTCGAGGTCGAGGTTGTCTTCCGTGCATTCGTTCCATGGAAGATCGATGATCCATTCGAGATAAGTGCGGATAACGTGGTATTCGGCGGCCGCCGTCGGAAGCTTGGACAGCCTGTCGAGCTCGCGGTTGGCCTCCTTTTCTGCCTCCTCGGACAGGTTTTTCGCATCGAGCTTCTCACGGAGCTCCTTGATTTCGGCCTCCGCCTCGTCGCTCTCGCCGAGTTCTTGCTGTATCGCCTTGAGCTGTTCGCGCAGGAAGTACTCGCGCTGTGTCTTCGTCATCTCGGTCTCGACCTGCGACTTGATCTTTCCGCCGAGTTCGAGTATTTCCAGCTCGCGGCCGAGCAGCTCGGAGATATTGTCGAGCTTTTCCTCGACCGTCGGGATCTCGAGTATCTTCTGCTTTTCTTCGATGGAGAGCTTGAGGACCGACGACACGAGGTAAACCAGTCGTCCGGCCGAGTCCACGTTGATGAGCGCCGCCTGCAGCTCGTCGGGCAGATACGGCGTCAGTGAAATCAGCTTCTGACACTGCGAGAGCACGTTGCGGAACACGGCTTCACCGCGCGTGGAGAGGTCGTCGGGCTCTTTCAAGGTCTCGATGCGCGCGCGGAAGAACGGATCGAGCGAGACATACTGCTCGACTTTGATTTTCGAGAGGCCCTGCACCAGCAACGCCATGGTGTCATCGGGCAATTTCATCATTTTGAGGATGAGCACCGCGGCTCCGTACTGGTATACGTTCTGCGGGGTTCGCTCGCCGGCCGGGTCTTTCATGGCCACGCATCCGATGATTTTCGAGCCCGAAACGGCCTCATCGACGAGTGCGATCGAGCTGGGCTCGCCGATGGAAAGCGGTATGACGGTGTGGGGGAACATCACCGTGTTCTTGAGCGGCAGGATCCCTATCGTGTCGGGTATCTGCTGGACTCCGTCGGTCTGCCGGCTTTCCTGTTCCCCGTCGGTCTGAACGCTGTCTTTATCGATAGTAGTCGCCATTATGTCACCCTATTCTCACCTGCCGGCTCGTCGGCGGCTGCGGCTTTTTCTTCGGAGCTTCCACTATCATGAGTCCGTTGTTGATCTTGGCGGAAATCTCATCAGGGTCTATGTTGTCGGGCAGGTAGACGATCCGCTCGAACTCGTGGTAGTCTATCTCCATCTGGCAGTATCTTCTGTCCTTGTAAGGGGCTGCGTCTATCCTGAGCCCATTGATATGGAGCTTTCCTTCGTTGAAAATCACCGAGACCTCGTTTTTGGCGACGCCGGCAATCTCGACGACCACGACTACGCTGTCCTCGCTTTCATAGACGTCGACATTGGGGCGCCATTTGCACTCGGCGGGCCGGAGCAACGGCATGGTCGGCCCGAACGTCTGGCGCATGAGATGCTCCATCTCCTCTCGCGCGCGCTTTATGTCCCCAAAAAGATGCTTGGGATTATCCATCATAAGCTCCTTTTCCCTGTACGGGTCGCTGGAGATTGATGTCGGACGCCGATGTCCGCTGTTTCTTATTAAATTATAGTCACGGATCGGACAAATATCAAGGCTTCTACGCTGCCCTGCGGACGAGGGGGCGCATCGGGGTGTTGCAGCACACGAGGCGCAAACTGTCCGATTTCCGGCGCAGAACGGCCGTTTCAGAACCGCAGACGGGGCAGCGATACATCTCGGTCAATCTTTCGAGGAGCACCTGCGGCTGGTTGCAGCAGACGGGCTTGATATTGCCCTTGCCCGGCTTGATGAGGAGCGTCTCGGAGCCGCAGATGAGGCAGCGATAGGTCTGGCCGCGCTTCACTCTTGATATTCCTCGTTTAATTCTTTTCCAGGGGCTTCATCAGCTGGTCGCAGCAGTAGGGCTCGAGCGTGCCGACGCCGCCCTTGGTTATCATGACGATCGAGCCGCACTCTCCGCAGCTATAGGCCTTGCCGACGTTGATATGCCACGCGCGCTCCCATTCGTCGCGCGTCCATTCGCTCGTCGTGTAGTCCTCGTCCTGCAATGTCGCTCCTTTCAGCCCCGTGCGGTCGTGGCGCTCGCGAGCTCGACCAGCCTCGGCAGCAGCTCGACGCCGACGATCTCGCCCAGCGAGCCCGTTGCGCACGCGGACTCGGTGAACGCCACCGTGCCGTCGGGTTCCAGCGAGGAGTCGAGGATCAGCAGCGGCACGGGATCGGCCGAGTGCGCCTTTATTATGCACGGCGTCGAGTGGTCGGCGGTCACCGTGAGAACGATCTCGTCGAAATTGAGGTCGGGCACGAGATTGGTCAGAAAATGCCTGTCGATGGCCTCTATGATGTTCGTTTTGTCGTCCACCAAGCCGTCGTGGGCGGGAAGGTCCGGCCCTTTTATGTGTATGTAAAGCCCGCCGTATTTCGGGAGTTCTTCGATGGCGATCTTCGCGAGCAGAGGATAATCCTTTTCGGGATCGCCGGATGCGAGCGGCACGGGCACTATGTCCATGCCGGTGAGCATTGCGATGCCCTTTTCGACGGGCATCTCCTGAAAGCAGCCGAATTGCACGCCGAAGCGCTCGCTGATGGGCGGCATGACCGGGAGCCGGTCGCCGGCGTCGCGCGAGAGTATCAGGTTGCCCGGCAGCTTGCCCTCGGCGCGCCGCTTTTTGTTAATCTCCGCCTCATCGAGGACTTTGTGGCTCTTTTCGGTGAACTCGTTTGCGAGCGCGGCCGACATCTTTGCGCCTTCGAGGTTCTTGGCGTCGAGCGGCTCGCACGTCTGAACGACGTCGTCGAACTTCTCGAGCGCGATGCCGAGCAGGCCCTCCCTGCCGTATGCGGGATCGGTGTTGGTCACCTCGGCCGAGAGCTTGCCGCCGCAGCGGATGACGAGAACGCCCCTGTGCCCGATCGTGTTCTTGAACTCGAAGCTGGTGCCGGGAACCGATGTGAGCTTTACCTTTTCGTTGATCTCGGCGCAAAGCGCATCGGCCTCGGCGGTGCTCAGGTTCCTGCCGACACGCCGGTCGGCGATCCTGCCGTCGTCGCCCATGGTGGCGAAGTTCACCCGGAACGCGAGGTCGCCGGTGTCGACCTTGAGGCCGACGGCGTGCGATTCGAGCGGTCCGCGGCCGGTGTAATACTTGTGCGCGTCGTATCCCAGGATCGAGATGACGGCGATGTCGGACTCAGGCGCGATGCCGGGGGCGACCGTGTGCATGACGCCGCTGACGGCGCGTCGGGCAAGGTCGTCCATCACGGGTGTGTGAGCGGCCTCGAGCGGCGTGCGACCGCCCAGTGACGGCGTCGGCCTGTCGCCCAGCCCGTCAAGCACGATATAAATGATTTTTTTCATTCAGGAGTTCCTGCAAGAGCATGGTATCGACGGAATTCCAACCGGAGCGGACAGCCGCCCGACCCGGCACGGTGAAACATAATCGCAATAATCCATGTGGACGTCTTTATGCGTACATGTTTAAGCATGCTTGGGGTTGCCGTCCGATGCCTGTGGACATTTGAGAATGGCTCCGCGAGATATGCGAAACCGGCCCGGGGGCGGCATGAACACTTTCGCTCGGCAGCCGTATGTTATTGTGGAAAGAGGGATGCGACCGAGCAATTTCCCGGCGCGATCCCTCCTGAAATGCGCTGCCCGAACCGTCAGACGGCTTCGACGGACTTGACCTCGGGCACGCGCTCTTTGACCACACGCTCGACGCCGAGCTGCAGCGTCATCTGTGCGCCGGGACATCCCGAACACGCTCCGACGAGGCGCACTTTGACCACGCCGTCTTCGGTCACTTCGACCAGCTCGATATCTCCGCCGTCGGCCTGGAGTTGGGGCCTGATGTCTTTAAGCGCTTCCTCAACTTGCTCTCTCACTTTTCCTTCTCCTTGGTTTGATTACGCTCATGCGGCATGTATCTGAACACTTCTATTATGCCAGACCGCGCCCCTCAGCACAAGCACTTTGTGGCGCCTCGCCGCATACATGAGATGCGGCGTATCTCTTTTTTTGCCTATGTGTTCCGGTCTGCCGAAAATAACGTTCTCCGTACAGGCTCATTGTTTCAGTTCCAGCAGAAAAATCCGTCCGGCATGGCTGCCACGCAGCCGGGAAAATATGCGGAATATCCCCTGTCACGGACGACCCGCCCCTATGGCATTTGAAACTCGTGGCCCGGCAGCCTGATACTGAGCACGGGGCACGGGGCCTTACGGACGACCTTTTCGGCCGTGCTGCCGAACAGGACGTGCTCGAGGCCGCCGCGGCCGTGTGTGGCTATCACTATCAGGTCAACGCTCGCGTCACGCGCCGCCTGGATTATCTCGATAAACGGCCGGCCGTGCCTGATCAACCTTTCGATCTTGACGTCCGGGTCCGCGACCTCACGCTCGATGAACTCGTCCATCTCTTTAATCCGGTTCTGTTCCATATCGGTGAAAGACGGCATCATCGGAACGTCGAACATGTAAGCATTCGCAAGATACTGCACGTCCTCGACGACGTGAAGCAGATGGATATGGGCCCCATATTCTTTGGCGAAGGAAAGCGCGTAGGTGAACGCGTGCTTGCTGTGCTCGGAGAAGTCAGTCGGAAAGAGAATCTTGTCGATCTTGATCATGGCCTTATCGCCTCGCTCTCCGCCGAACGGGCCGGCCGGCATCTATTTTGCCGACAGCATTTCCCTGAGTCTTTCGCCCGAAGCCCGTTCGACCTGTTTGTGAATGCTTTCGCCGCGAGTGTCCATCGTAACGATGGTGGACATCTCGCCGACCTCAAATTCCCAGAAACACTCCGGCATGCCGAATTCTTCGAGTTTATATACGTTCACGATCCTCTTGACGTATCGTGCAAGGACCACGGCGGCTCCGCTCACGGCGGACAGGTAAACACAGCCATGACGCCCGAGCGCCTCCAGCGTGCGGTCATCCATCCCTCCTTTCCCTATTATCGCACGAATACCGTATCCGGCTATAACTTCCGGCTCGTACGGGTTCATGCGATTGCTCGTAGTCGGGCCGGCCACAACGAGTTCGAAGCCTTCGGCCGTCCTGCGCACCAGCGGACCGCAATGGTACAAAACACCGCCCGCAAGGTTGAATTCCAGCGCATCCGGCGCCGCTTCCTCGACGAGATACTTATGGGCGCGGTCGCGCGCGGTGAATATCGAGCCGCTAAGTTTGACGGTGTCCCCGATCCTGAGCGCTCGGACGGCCTCCTCGCCCAGCGGCGTCGTGAGCTTATATTCGGCCATATTTTACGGCTTTCCTCGATATTCGATCATGCCCTTGCGATCGGCCCAGCAGCAGAAAGCGACGTCGACGAAGAATGTCGCCGCATGACGGTGTGCGGCGGCCATTTTTACGCCCATCACGCACGTCGAGCCGCCGACCCCGATCGGGCCGATTCCCAGGCGATTCGTCTCGTCGATGAGGCGATTGTCCAGTCGCGCCAGCTCGGGCGAGGGGCTCGCGTCGTCAATATCTCTGAGCAATTGTTCCTTGGCGAGCCGCGCGACGGCGTCCTTGTTTCCGCCCATCGCGACACCGAGCACGTAGGGCGGGCATGCGCGCCCCTGCGCGGAGTGGACGGCGTCGAGCACCACTCTCCTCACGCCCTCGAGGTCCCTGCCTGCGCCCAGGCGGGCATCGGGGAGCTTGTATGTCGCGCCGACGTTCTCGCTGCCGCCCCCTTTGAGCATCGCGCGTATCAGAATATGCTTTTCGTCCCAGCCGTCGAAGTAGATGAGCGGCCACATGGCGCCGGTGTTGTCGCCCGAGTTCCTGCCGGTGACCGAATCGACGGCGTTCGGGCGCAGCGGTACTTCGGCCGTGGCCGTGCGCGTGGCCTCGATGATGGCGTCCCTGACCTTGGGTATGGGCGCATTATTGGGGAGCGTGACGAAGAATATGGGGTATCCCGTGTCCTGGCAAACGGGCTTCGATTCGGCCCGAGCGAGATCGACATTCTCGATTATCGTCGAGAGCGCCAGGAAGGCGGGGCCCCCCTTCTCTTCCGAGGCGAGTGCTTTTTTGAGGCCGCCGTAGACATCGGGCGAAAGCTCGGTCGCCATCCGGCGGTAAAGCCCGGCAACGTGGTCTGCGAGTGGCATTCGCTCGAAACTCCCCCGGCTTGAGTGGTAGTTCTTTTCGGGAGCGTGTTTGACGGGTCTTCCACCCGGGCAATTACTCAGACGCTGCGTCCGCCGACTGTTTTTGCCTGTAATCGTCTATCGCAGCGTGCAGGGCGTCGGCCGCCAGGTTCGAGCAGTGCATTTTCTGCGGGGGAAGCCCGTCGAGCGCCTTTGCGACCGCCTTATTGGAAATATCGAGCGCTTCATCGAGCGACATGCCCATCGCCATCTCTGTCACGATGCTGCTTGTGGCGATGGCGGCGCCGCATCCGAACGTCTTGAATTTAATGTCCTTGAGACGGTCGCCCTCGACCTTGACGAATATTTTCATCACGTCGCCGCATTTCGGATTACCGACCTCGCCGATGCCGTCGGCATCGTCGATTTCGCCTACATTTCTGGGGTTGGAAAAATGCTCCATCACTTTTTCGCTGTACATTCAATTACCCCTGGCGCTTCTTGCGCCTATCGCACCCCTGGCGCTTCTTGCGCCTATCGCACCCCTGGCCGCATCGAAGGGCCAAAATGGCGACCCTTGTTTTTTACTTTGTTACCACCTACATTATGGAACCTACAGGCGAATCAGGCAATCGGCAGACCCGAAACGATGTGGATGCCGGTCGTGGCCATTATATTTCAGCCGAGAGGTTTTGTCAACAGCGATAATCGGCCTTTTCGGTCCAATCCTCGGATGATTTTCAGCGGTGTCCGGGGGGGGGCGGACGGGCCTGTTACATTCTGCCGAAACAGTGTCAGAATTAAATAAAGGGAGAATAAGACGCACGAGGGGCAGGAAAGGAGCAATATCATGGAAATATCGATCCGAAATTTCGCGGTGACGGCCGCAGCCGTGTCGATTATTTTCGCTTTCGGCCTGGCGGACAGGGCCATGGCCGCGTCCGCGAAGGAAATCGACATAAAGACCGACGCCACGCTTCAGAAATTCTACGAAGAAGTCGGCTCCGGCGAGAGATTCATCGAAAGCTCCGAGGGAGTGCTGGTCTTTCCGAGCGTGTTAAAGGCGGGCTTTGGCATCGGCGGCGAATACGGCGAGGGCGCGCTGCGCATCGACGGCAAGACGATGGATTATTACAGCACGGCCGGCGGTTCTTTCGGCTTTCAGATAGGCATCCAGTCAAAGGCGATTATCCTGGTCTTTCTCGATAAGGAAGCGCTGCATAACTTCCGCACCAGCTCCGGCTGGGAGGCCGGGGTCGACGGCTCGGTCGCCCTTATCACGGTCGGCGCCGGCGGCTCGATCGATACGACAAACATCAAGGACCCGATCGTCGC